>JACQCB010000004.1 GCA_016201805.1 Nitrospirota bacterium
CAATGCCATCGAGAAGTACCTGGTGCCGAGCCGGGAACTGTTGGCCGTGCTGCAACTCTGGCGCGCCAGCCAGCAGATCATCTTCCGGTACGACGTGATTCCGGGCCCGAAGGTGTTTGAGACCCAGATCCACGGGAAGCGCTTTGAGATGTACAACGATACCGTGCTGGGCTTCAACAAGTCGGGCAAGGAGGTCGCGCGGATTCAGGTCGAAGAGCCGCTCTACATGCGGCCGGCCGAACGGGTGAACTGGCTGTAAGGCCCGGGCCAGCCCGGCGCAGTCCGAGGGGTCGGGTCCCAGCAGGGACCCGACCCTTCTTCTTTTGAGCGCCTGCTGTCCCGCAACCGGCGGGATGAAAATTTGGCACCTGAGCCGCGCAGTCTTTTGGTCGATTGAGTTTTCTGCCGGAGAGCTTGACGGCTGAACTGGCCTTGGGTAGAGTGGAACCATCTGTGGCGTTCCATTCCTGCTCCCTCGGAGAGTTGCATGACGACACCGCCTCCCCCGCCCATCCCCTTTGCTGCCCAGGCGGTTCCCTTTGACGAATTCCTGTCCACCGGCAAGCTCCCAGAGAATCTGCTGGCAAGTGATTATGTGGGCCAGCAGTTCGTCGAGCGGTTGGTGCACTATGTGCTCAGTGTACCGGCCGGGAGCTATACGATGGCCCAACTCGGTCATCTGCTCGAACAACTCGATCCCCGCCATCAAGTCTTCTTCTTCAAACGCCTCAAGGAGACCAGCCCGGAAAGTCTGAAGGACTTCGCCCCGCTCTACTACGGCTTTATGGCCGAATTCAACGCGCTGCTGTTCACGTAAAATTAGAAAAAAACAACTTGTGAGGGCGGCCTCCTCATGTATAATGGAGAGGACCATTACATTAATCAGCGAGGACGTACATGAATCCGACTTTGCAGAGAGCCGTGACCAGTTTTTACAATCTGATCTATGAAGCTCAGACCTTTGCCACCACGATGGCGAGGCTCGATTTGGCCGATCAAGAGCATTATGCCGGGAGGATTGAAGGCCTCAACTGGGTGTTGGATCGCTGCCAGGAATTGGAAGACATGGATGCCAATCTGACGCCTTCCTCGCTGCAACGGGTCCTCGGCGATGTGAAGTCGGACCTGGATCATGAGCTCTCCGTCCAGCGGCGTGAAAAGGGGCGGCGGGCCGACGGCCGAGAAGAAGCCTTGATGTTCGTGGCGGACTATCTGACGAGCCTCATGACCGTCACCGAAATCGAGTCAGCCAAGAGTTCGGTCTGATCTTACGGCGAAGTCCGGCATTCCATTCTCATTCCGGTCGGCCGGGGCCCAAAGCGGAAGGCCGCGATGGCTCGTGAATGGATTGTCTTTGCGATCTGTCTGGGGCTGGGGGGCCACGTTGTACTCGGCCTGATCCTGCATGCGCCGGATGCCTGGCCTTGGCGAGACGCAGGGACCTACGGACTGTTGGTCGGTCTTTCCGTCTATGCCGTCGTGCAACTCGGCCGGGCTTGCTGGTGGTTTATCAGGCGCCGTGGCAGACCCAGCGTTGAAAGTCATGTCTGGCCCGCCTGATCAGAGAGCTGAAACAGCGGCTTGACCCTCGTGGAACCCTTTCGATACAATTCGACCATGCGTCCTTCTTCACCCAAAGGTCCTCTGCCAGGTCCCTGGCCTCTGTCTCCTCGCCCACGCAGCGAACAGCCGGCAGGCGGACTGGCTCCGCGAAGGGGACCACGGCAGGTCCCTCAGGATCAGTACGGGTCCCTCAGGGCCTCCCTGCTCTTTTGTCCAAAATGTCGGCAAGCCACGCCGACTCGTGAGCGACTCCTTCTCGTTCTTCCGTCCGGCAATCTCTACGAATACCTCTGTACGGATTGCGGAACTTCCACCGGCTCCAAGACGGACAAAGAACAGGCAGACAGTCAGTTATTCATCCCCTAGCAGACCGATCTCTCATTCGAGCAAGGCAAACTCCGGCGCTGGTATGCGGTCTCCGGCGCCGTCCTATGCATTGAAGCGTGCCGCTGCTCCTCATGGGAGAAAACAGGTTCTACAAGGAGAATCGCTATGGACAGGGCAGGCAAACGCGGAAATCGAGAACAGCAGGAATGAGCGGAATGGCCGGATATTAGACGAGGCCCTCGAGCGGAATACCTTCCTCAATGAGCATAACCGGAATGTCTTCCCGAATGGGATAGAGGACCTTTTTATCCGCTCGGAGCAATCCCCCGTCGAGTTTTTCTCCCACGGGTTGTCCGGACTTATTCTTCAATGTCCCCTTCTCAACCTGAGCATTCAACCGGGCGATCAATGAGTCGTCGGCAAGCGTGACATCCTGCTTCGTCTCCGGGCAGCAAAGAATCGCCAGCAATTCCTTATCGATGTTGACTTTTTTTGAGGAAGCTTGTGTTTCCATCGGACCCTCCCTAACCTTGGGGACCTTCCTCCCCGATCAAGCGCAATGCAATCCCGACGCCTACAGTAGATGAATCCAGGCGGAAGATCAAGAGGCCAATAGAGTGTGGCCAAGCGGTGAATGACTCGGTAGAATCTGGTACACTACCGCGAGTGGAGGCTGTCGTGGATTGGCCGCATCGGGTCAGGCGATACTTTCTCACCGGGTTGTTGGTGCTGGTGCCGGCCTGGGGCACGTTCCTCATCTTGCACGCCCTCTTTCGCACGATTGATGGCTTGATTGCCAATCTTCTGGGCCCAGCCGGCCGATTTGATGTCCCAGGGCTGGGGGTCGCGGCTCTTTTCAGTCTCATTTTCCTCACTGGCATCGTTGTGACGCATCTCATCGGTCAGCCGATGCTTCGCTGGGCCAATGAGCTGGTCCAAAGTATCCCGCTGGTGAGCAGCATCTATCTGACCCTCAAGGGCATGACCGAATTTTTCAACTTTCAATCCCGGTTCAATCGCAGCACCGTGGCGGTATTTCCGTTCCCACGCCGCGGGCTGTGGGCGCTGGGGTTTGTGATGGGGGCGGCGCCTGCCGCGCTGCAAGTCGTTCCTCTCCAGACGCTCATGATGGTGTTTGTTCCCACGGCCATCCATCCCTTTACCGGCTACCTGGCTTTTGTGCCCAACAATCAGGTGACCACGATCAATCTTCCGCCCGAAGAGGCGATGAAGATGGAGTTTTCGGCCGGTCTGTACCGTCCGCAGCAGGGTTGGCTCACGTCGTCGAAGAAGCCGGAGTCCGAGGAACAAGGGAGGGTGTGACAGGCGCCATGTCAGGGCCAATGCCGGATCAACTCATCGTCCGTTCCGCCGGACTGGGCGATGTGGATGTGCTCGTGGGCTTCAGCGCCGCCATGGCGAAGGAGACGGAGGGCAGAGCATTAGATCGGGAACGACTGCGCCAGGGAACCTTGGCAGTGCTGGAGTCACCCACGCGCGGCTTTTACCTGGTGGCCGAGCTGCCCGGTGTTTCATCCGGGGGATCATCTTCTCGTGTGGTGGGGCAGTTGCTCGTGACCTACGAATGGAGCGATTGGAGGAATGCCACCTTCTGGTGGATCCAGAGTGTGTACGTCCATGAAGCCTGGCGGCGGCGTGGGATCTATCGCCGGATGCATGAGGCTGTGATCGAACAAGCCAAGGCGCGGAAGGATGTCTGCGGGGTTCGCTTGTATGTCGAGCAGGAGAATAAAACGGCTCAGACCGTCTATCAACGGGTCGGCTTAATGCCTTCCGCGTACCGGGTCTTCGAGGAGGACTTTATCCTGGTCAAACGAGTGGGCCAAGACAATCCATCCACGAAGTGAGAGGAGCAAAGACGGAGTGAGGCAAGGTCCCAGCGACCAAGAGGAGATGGCGCCATGCAAGGCACGATAACGACACGCGGGTTGATCGTAACGGTCTGCATGCTATGCTTGTGCTTGAGCGTGCTCAACGGTTGTTCCTTCAATCGGGGCACGGTCGGGGATGAATTGAAGCAGGAAAATGTGGACGCGATCAAGAAAGGCGTGAGCACGAGGACCGAGGTTGTCACCGCTCTCGGCGCGCCGGACCGGATTATCCAGGCCAATGGCCATGAGATCTTCCAGTATTATCGATATGACATCAAGGCCAAGGGCTTGTTCTTGTTGATTCTGAATTTCTCACGCATCAACATCAAGAGCGATGACCTCTATATCTTTCTCGACAAGAACGGAGTGGTGGATGAAGTGGTCCTCGGTAAACGGACCGATCGGCTTGAGTTCCAGTTCTGGCCGTTCGGGGATTAAAGAGGGCTAGGGGCGAGAGGCTAGTGGCAATGGGCGAACGAAATGCAAGAGGGAAGGCAATCGGCCTTGTTCATCGACTTGTGACTTTCGGCTTTCGCCTCTTGCCTCTTGCCACGTGCCTCGTGCCCTTGGTTCTATCGGGCTGCGGGCTTGCCAGCTTCAACAGATTGTCGGTCAACGATCCCATCAAGCAGGAGGATGTGGCCTTCATCGAACCGGGCCACACGACCTTTACCCAGGTCGTGGCGAAACTGGGCACACCCGACGAGATCATCCCCTTGGGTGATGACGAGGGCGTGGTGGCGTTCTATCACTTCCTCGACGCCAAATATACACGCATCAATTATGGCTGGCCGCTTCAATTGGTCTCGCCGGTTCCTGTGGACATGATCCTGGCCGGCGGCGGGCTTGGCACCAACATGTTCTTGGTGATGTTCGATCGCCAGTGGATCGCCAAGCAGCAGAGTTTTGCCAAGCACATGCTGGCCAGCCGGCACCGGCTCTGGCCGTTCAAAGACAATTAGGCCGGAAGGTTGTTGCGACCTCCGCATCCCGCTATAATGACCCGACATGGGACCATCCCGGGCACATCGATCCAAACTTCTCAAAACCATCCTGCAATCACACGCCTACCGTCGAGCCGATCAGGACTCGGAATTCTTGAACCGCGAAGAACTGCGACCCGTCCGGCTGCAGCTGGAATTGCTGAAGCCGGAGTTGATCCAGCAGGATGAGGACATCCATTCCACGGTCGTCGTGTTCGGCAGTTCTCGCCTGACCGAACCGGCCGAGGCCAAACGGAGCCTGGCCAAGGCGAAAACTGCGCTGGCGAGAAAACCGAACGATCCGGAACGAAAACGGGCCGTTGCCATCGCGCGGCGCCAGATGGCGCTGTCCCCTTACTACGACGAGGCCAGGGAGTTTGGGCGCCTGGTCTCATCGGTGTGTCAGACGGACAGACGCTGCGAATATGTGGTGGTGACGGGCGGAGGCCCGGGCATCATGGAGGCGGCGAACCGCGGCGCCGCGGATGTCGGCGCCAAGTCCATGGGGTTCAATATCACGTTGCCGCACGAACAGCAGCCCAATCCCTACATCACGCCGGCCCTTTGTTTTCAGTTCCGATACTTTGCGCTGCGCAAGATGCACTTCCTGCTCCGCGCCCGCGCGTTGGTGGCTTTTCCCGGAGGCTTCGGCACGATGGACGAATTGTTCGAAGCGCTGACCCTCCTGCAGACCGGTACGGTGACCGGGGTCACGATCGTATTGGTCGGGCGAGCCTTTTGGGAACGACTCATCAATTGGTCCATGCTGGTGGAGGAGGGCTTGATTGTCCCGGAGGACTTGGACCTCATCCACTATGCCGAGACGGCCCAGGAGGCCTGGGGCATCATTGCCGCCGGCCGGCCAACGGGTCCGGCCAGATGAAGATTTCCTTCCACGGCGCAGCCAGGTCGGTGACCGGCAGCCGCCACCTGATCCAGTGCGGCGGGACGCGCGTCCTGCTGGACTGCGGGCTCTTCCAGGGCCGTCGCGAGGAATCGGACAGCCGGAACCGCGAACTCGGCTTCGATCCCAAGTCCGTGAACGCCGTGCTGCTCTCCCATGCGCACATCGACCATTCCGGAGCGCTCCCGGCGCTGGCTAAACACGGATTTTCAGGCAAGGTGCACATGACCAGGGCGACGGGGGATCTGACCGAGATGATGCTGGAAGATTCCGCACACATCCAGCAGAGTGACTGTGAGTACGTCAACAAGAAGGAGCGACGCAAAGGGAGGGACTGCCGTCGGCCTTACTATGACGCAGACGATGTGCAGGCCATCGCCCGGCGATTTTCCGGGGTACGTTACGGCGATGTCTTTCAGGTGAGGCCGCGCCTCAAGGCCTCCTTTCACGATGCCGGCCACATCCTGGGCTCCGCGGCCATCCGGCTCATGGCGACGGCCGGGGGGAGGACGACCACCCTTCTCTTTTCGGGGGACCTGGGCCGTAAGCAGATGCCGATTCTGCGGGACCCGGAAGCGCCACCCTCCTGCGACGCATTGATCATCGAGTCCACTTACGGCGACCGGGTCCACAGCGAAAGCCGGGACGAGGCCACGCAAAAAGTGCAGGCGATGGTCGCGCGGGCGGTTGCGAACCGGAGCAAGATCATCGTGCCGGCTTTTGCGGTGGGGCGGACACAGGATCTTGTGGTGTGGATCAAGGAACTCGTCAAGGAGGGTCGTATCGACCCGTTGCCGATCTACATCGACTCCCCGATGGCGACGAAGGCGACCGAGATCTTCCGTCGGCATCCGGAGTGCTACGACGAGGAGACGTATCGGCTCTTGACGTCCGAAGGGGACCCCTTTGCGGCCCGTTACATTCACTACGTCTCGTCGGTCCAGGAGAGCCAGAAGCTCAACGGCATCAAAGGCCCCTGCGTCATCATTTCGGCCTCGGGGATGTGCGAAGGCGGGCGTGTCGTTCACCATCTCAAGCACGCGATCCAGGATGAGGCGAACAGCATCGCCATCGTGGGGTTTCAAGCCGAGCATACGCTGGGGAGAAAATTGGTTGAAGGCTGGGACACCGTCCCGCTGTTCGGCGTGCCGACGCCCAGACGCGCCCAGATCGTCCGGTTCAACGGGCTCTCCGCCCATGCGGATCGGGAGGATCTGCTGGCCTATGTCCGGGCGATCGCGCCGTCGCCGGCGACGGTGTTCGTCGTGCATGGGGAGGAAAAACAATCCTGCTCGCTTGCTGCGGCCCTCCGTGCCGAGTATCCCCGCATGGACGTGATCGTGCCGGAGCCGGGATCGGTCCATGACCTCTAACGTCCGGCCGCGAGGCAGGCGGTGAGCACGAATCAGTCCAATTGGATCGTTGAAACCGGCCAGGCCTGGAAACTCTACGTGGCGGTGGCCGGCTTTACCGGGGCGCTGCTCTGTTTCACGTTCGGTATTTTTTCGCTTGTCACCGGCGGGGAACGGTTTTTGGCGCTGGTGTCTTGCGGGCTCTTCCTGGGTTGTGCCACCTTCCTCTGGTTTACGGCGGTGCTGCGCTGCTCCCATTGCGCAAACAAGTTGGTCTGGACGATGGTGTCCACCCGCCCCCATAGTTCCTGGGTCGTGGACTTGGCCGCGCTTGAGTCCTGTCCGGCTTGCGGCGGCCGACTCGACCGCGTTGCTTGAAGGAGATCGCATGGCCGGAGCATCGAAAAAGACGGTCAGGGTCTGCCGCTCTGTCATGGCCGCCCTGTGGCTTCTCTCGATGACATCGGTTGCGGGTTTCGATCGTCTCGCGGCTGAAGCAGTCGGCGACGCGGTCCAGTCTGAAGGGCACAGACTGCGCGCGCGCGACTTGGGCATTGCCGTGGGCCGCTATCAGCCCGGGCCGAACAACGCCATTACCGATGTGGCCGGGGTGAAGGTCGGCCATGTGACCCTGGTGCGGGGGGAGGGGGCGCTCAAGCCTGGGCAGGGGCCAGTCCGTACCGGAGTGACAGTGGTGATCCCTCGCGAGGATGTCTGGCGGAAGAAAGTCCCGGCCGGGTCCTTTGTGCTCAATGGGACCGGCGAGATGACCGGTCTGGCCTGGGTGGCCGAGTCCGGATTTCTGGAGTATCCGATCGCGCTCACCAGTACCTTGAACGTGCCGCGCGTCGCCAACGGGGTGATGAGCTGGATGATCAAACGGTATCCCGACATCGGGATTACCGACGACACGCTGACCCCGGTGGTGGCGGAATGCGACGATAGCCGTCTGAACGACAGCCAAGGGCGGCATGTCTCCGAGGCCGATGTGATGGCGGCGCTGGATGGAGCCGGCATCGGGTCTGTGGCGGAGGGAGCGGTGGGGGCCGGGACCGGCATGGTGTCCTACGGATTCAAGGGCGGCATCGGGACGTCGTCGCGCCGGTTGTCCGAGGAAGACGGAGGCTACACGGTCGGGGTCTTGGTCAACGCCAACCATGGTCGGCGAGATGAACTGATGGTGGCCGGCGTGCCGGTGGGAAAATTGTACGACAAGGAAGAGATCGCCTCGCTCCCAGGCGGCGAAGGCTCGATCATCGTGATCATCGCCACGGATGCGCCGCTGGACTCGCGCCAACTGGGACGGCTGGCCAAGCGGGCGGCCTTGGGCTTGGCCAGGACCGGTTCGACCGCGCGTCACGGCAGCGGCGATTTCATGCTGGCCTTCTCGACGGGGAATACGATCCCGCATTATCCAAAAGACCGGACCTTCGCCATGACGCACCTCGCCGATACCCATCTGAATCCGCTGCTGAGCGCGACCGTCGAGGCTACGGAAGAGGCGATCCTGAATGCCTTGACCATGGCCTCGACCATGGTCGGGCGGGACGGCCGCCGCGTGGAGGCGATTGCTTTGCCCAAGCTGCGCGCCTTGGTGGGCGCCCGCCAAGACCGATGACCATTGCATGTGCCGGCCCGAACCCTGGGCGAGCCGGCGGCAGAGGAGTCCTTGCATTTTGAAGCGAGGCCCGTCTATCCTTTCCGCACGTGTTGCGAATGACCGCGAGGGACGGCAAACTGTCCGTAACGAGGGACCATGACGGATTATCAAATCGGCGGAGGCCTCAAACTGCTCACGGCGCTGGAGAAGACCAGGGCCTTTTCGGAGTTTTTGCAGCAGCGGATGGTGCAGGCTTTGGAGAGTGAAGATCCGACGGAACTCCACTATCTTCTCGCCCAACTCGATGACTATCACTCGTACCTGTGGCGGTATTACCAGAAGCTCCAAAAGGAACGCGGCGATCGGGCGAACATGACCGATTAGGCCGCAACGATCACCGCGCCGCACAGAACCATGCGAACTGGAAATGACACAGGGGCTCGCGTTGCCGTGGCGGTCTCCCACCATGAGGATGCGACGGAGGCGGGATATGCCGTCGGACGGGCAGTGCACAATGAGCTGGGGAAGGGCCCGGCGGACCTGGCGTTTCTTTTTTTCTCTTCCCATTACGCCAATCAGGCCGAAACCCTTTGCGCGGCCGTGCGCGGCGAGTTCGCGTCACGCGTGCTGTTGGGCGGGACGGGCGAAGGCATCATTGCCGGTTCCGAAGAAATCGAAGGCGCTGCCGCCGTTGCGCTCTGGGCGGCTCGCCTGCCCGGCACGAAACTGACGCCCTTGCGGTTGGCATTCCCCCAGGGGGCCGACGGCTTTGCGATCAAAGGCTGGCCCGAGACGCTCGGTGCAGAATCACCACGCCCCACCTTCATCCTCCTGGCCGATCCCTTTACCACCCCGACCGATGAAGTGCTGTCGTTCATGGCGGACCGTTGTCCCGGTTCTGCCGCCATCGGCGGCCTGGTCAGCGGCGGGCAGGATCTGGGGGACAACCGGCTGCTGTTGAACGACGAGGTCTACGACGGCGGGCTGGTCGGCGTGGCGGTGTCCGGCGGGATTGCCGTCCGGACGGTCGTGTCCCAAGGCTGCCGGCCGATCGGGGTTTCCTATGTGGTTACGAAGGCGGAGCAGAACGTGATCCACGAGTTGGGCGGCTCTCCGGCGCTTGATCGCCTGCAGGCCGTGTTCGAATCGCTCGGCGGTGAGGAGCGGCAGATAGCGCATCGCGCCCTGCACCTCGGGATCGTCATCGATGAACATCGGGCTCGATTCGAACGGGGGGACTTTCTCGTGCGGAACCTGATCGGGGCGGATCGCGGCTCCGGCAGCGTGGCGATCGGTGACCGCGTTCAGGAAGGCCAGACCGTGCAGTTCCATCTGCGCGATGCACAGTCGGCGAGCGAGGACCTGAACGTCTTGCTGGCCGCCGACCGAGCCAAGCATCGGAAGCCGCCCTTGGGCGCCTTGCTGTTCAGTTGTTGCGGGCGTGGTCGCGGGCTGTTCGGCCGCGCGCACCATGACGTTGCGGCGGTCCGGGAACGTGAGGGGGAGATGCCGATTGCCGGGTTCTTCGCACAGGGCGAGATCGGGCCGGTCGGCGGCAGCAATTTCCTCCACGGCTATACCGCCAGCCTGGCCTTGTTCTCGGAGCCGGACGCGTGATGCCGTCCGACGCAATCCCGACCGTCGAAGTCGAACTCATGAGCTTGTGAGAGAGGAGCCGTTCCGAGCATGAAGCGAACCCCGATTTTTGACGGCCACGTGGCGGCCGGTGCCAAGCTAGTGGATTTTGCCGGCTGGGAAATGCCGATCCAGTACTCCGGCGTCGTGGACGAATATCAGACTGTCCGCACAACCGCCGGCCTCTTCGATGTCAGCCACATGGGGAGGGTTTTGGTCTCAGGCCCCGGCGCGTTGCCGTTTCTTCAGCGTGTGACCACCAACGACGTGGCGAAACTGGCTGTGCTGGAGTCCCACTATTCCATGGTCTGCAACCGGCGGGGCGGGATCATGGACGACATCTTTGTCTACCGGATCAAGCCGCAGGACTATTATCTCTGCGTCAATGCCTCGAACCGGGAGAAAATCGCGGCCTGGCTGCTCGATCAGGCTGCCGGAGCTTCCGAGGTACAGATTTGTGATCGCTCGGCCGACGTGGCGCAACTGGCGCTGCAGGGGCCGGCATCCCGACGCATTCTGAGCAACCTGGGGGTGAAGGAGATCGATTCGGTCAAGCCACGCCACTGCCTGGAAGCCTCCCTGCACGGCGACCCCTTGCTCATCACGCGTACGGGCTATACCGGTGAGCTGGGCTATGAACTCTACATGGCGGCGGATCGCGCTCTGTCGATTTGGAAGGCATTGATCCAGGTCGGAAAGTCGGCGGGGCTCAAACCGACCGGCTTAGGCGCGCGCGATCTGTTGCGTCTGGAAATGGCCTATCTCTTGTACGGAAACGACATCTCGGAAGACACGACGCCCATCGAAGCCGGGGCCGGCTGGGTGGTGAATTTCGAGAAAGGTGACTTCATCGGGCGGGAGACGTTGAAGCGGCAAAAAGACGGAGGGCTCACGCGGCGCCTGGTCGCGTTTGAGCTGCTGCAGAAAGCGGTCCCTCGGCATGGGTTCAAGATTTTGTCGAACAGCCAATCCGATGGAAAAGAAATCGGCGAGGTGACCAGCGGGAATCTTTCCCCGATTCTACAGAAAGGGATTGGCCTGGGCTATGTTCCGCCCGATCTGGCTCAGGTCGGAGCCTCGATCGTCGTGGATATCCGCGGCAAGGCGATCCCCGCCGCCATCGTCAAGCCGCCGTTCTACAAACGCAAGGCGTAGCCTTGCGCAGGCACGAGGCGATAGGCGATAGGCTCTGGGGGAAACAGCATTTATGACCTCAAGAGCTGAAGGAGAAAACCAGGCTTTGGCTCAATACCAGGTTTTACTCTGTCACCATTATTAAACCTATAGCCCCCTAGCCTATTGCCCATCGCCCATGAACGTGAAAAACATCTACACAGGCAAAGTCGTCATGCTGAACCTTGAAACGGTGGCGCTGCCCAACGGCCAGTCGGTCGAATTGGAAATTATCCGCCATCCCGGCGCCGCTGCGATGGTCCCGATGAAAGACGACGGCACCGTCGTGCTGATTCGTCAGTACCGCCACGCGGCCGGCGGATTCATCTACGAGATTCCAGCCGGCAAGTTGCATCCAGGCGAAGCCCCGCTCGTCTGCGCCGCTCGTGAGTTGGAAGAAGAGATCGGCTATCGCGCCGCAAAGCTGGAGTTGCTGTTCAGCATCTTCACCGCACCGGGGTTCGCGGACGAGGTCATTCATATCTACCTGGCGACCGGGCTTATGCCGGGCAAGCAACAACTCGACCACGACGAAGTCCTGGACGTGATCGAAATGCCCTTGGACAAGGCGCTGGCGATGATCACCGATGGCACCATCCGCGACGGCAAGACGATCGTCGGCCTCCAGTCGGTCTATCTGCGAGGGGGAGAAAATATTTCTGAGACGTAGTAGCCCAGCATCTTTCTAAAGAGGTTACTAGAACCCTTAGCGGCTAGTTCTGCCTAGTGGCTCCTAGCCCTGAAGTCTATTGGGCCCAACAAATTCTGCACCACCCCGTCGCGTCTCTCCTTGGCAAGGCAGGGTAAGAGCCGAGGTGATTTTCGTGCGCAACGATTGATCGCAAGATCCCTACTGAGTCTTTGTCGTCCTGCATGCGACGTTCACCTGAAGGGAGACACGTCTCATGCGTATTGGAGTCATTGGCCCAGGCATGGCCGGACTGACCTTTGCGGCCCTCATTCGGCGCTATGGGCACGAGGTCGAACTCTTTGAACGGGCGGCCGACTTTTCCCAGACGGGATACGCGCTGGGATTGTGGCCGATGGGCTCCCGGGTGCTGAACGCGTTGGGGCTGCGCGACCGCTTTGAAGCGGTGTCGCAGCCGTCCGCTGGCCTGGGTGCGCGACAGGGCAATGCACTTCTATTCGCTCGATCGCATGCTCGCTTCGATCCAGAAAAGCCTGGCGGAACCGATCTAGCCGCTGTGCGTGACGGCCGGGCACCACGGCCCTGCCCTCTATAGCGTCAACCTTATCGCCCCTGCTTGTCGTGCTTCTCCCTGGCGATGTGTCTGCTGCTGCGATTGAGGTCCCGCTGTAGCTCTTTCCGTTCTCCCCTTGTCACGACTCCGTCCGCCTTCATTGCCTGCTCCTTGGCTCTAATCCTGGCTTGCTCGGCTTCCAGCTTCGCGGCCTCTCGTGGCGTGAGCGCTCCGCTCCTGACCCCATCCTGAATCCGTTCCTCCTGTCTTTGCTCTCGACGGTCGATGCCGGGAGTCTCGTTCGGCCCAGCAAGAACCGGGGCTGCGGAAGCCGTAGCAAGCATAGCGACAAGGAGAGTACGTCCCATCATGATCGGCTCCTTTCGTTCGGAGAGTGACTGGAAACCAATGCCTCAACGGTACTGCCGTTCTATGGTGAAGGTCAAGCAAAGGGGGCCATTCCGTACCGTACCAGGTGACACCAGCCTGAATCGTCCGCTATACTGCGGCTACCTATGTTGAAAGATGAGCTCGCTACAGCCTTCGTCACGACCCAGTCCTTCAAGTGGGACCAAGCCGGCGGCTTCAAACTGGCCTCCGGCGCGACCAGTCCTTTCTATGTGGATTGCCGGGTCCTCATGGCCTATCCAGAACCGCGCCATCTGGTCGCTCAACTGGCCTTCGAGCAACTCAAGGGGTTGGAGTTCGATTGCATCGGCGGGCTGGAGATCGGGGCCATCGCGATCGCAACCGCCATCGCCGACGAGGCCTACCGGGCCGCCCCCAGGCGGGAGTGGCGGACCTTTGTCGTCCGCAAGCAGGCCAAGGATCACGGCACGGGCAAGCTGATCGAAGGCGCCGTGAAGCCGGGCGACCGGGCGGTGATCGTGGACGATGTGCTGACCAGCGGAGGTTCGATCATCAAGGCGGTGACCGCAGCCCGCGACGCCGGCCTGAAAGTGGATCATGCCCTGGTGATTGTGGATCGGAAGGAACAAGACGGTCGGGCGAAGGTGGAAGCCCAGGGGGTGACGCTCCTGAGTCTGTTAACGATCGACGATCTCCTGAACGCATTAGGCGTCAGGCGCCAGGCGTAACGGGTTGCTCCCTTCTCCTCACGTTTCACGCCTCACGCCTTACGGCTACTTACATCGAAACTGCA
>JACQCB010000143.1 GCA_016201805.1 Nitrospirota bacterium
CTCTCCGCGCTGAATCCCACCAAGCGGGCGGCCACAGCCCCCAGCACCACGCTCAACACTCCCACCTTGCCCAGCTTCGCCAGGACCAAGCCGGTCAGGTCCAGTGTGGTCACCCGGCCTGGACACCCGCTCTCCTTGCGGAGCGCGTCCGGCGCTCGCATCGTATTGACGAACACGGCTGTCGCATCCGTCACCCCTTCGCACACCCGCGCCGCGGGATCGGACAAGAGCGTCTCGTCGGCCACGACGACGAGGTCGGGGCTCGCGATCAAGCCCCGCTCCAGTATGGGACCGCGGGCAAAACGGGTGAAGGCGGCTACCGGCGCGCCACGGCGCTCCGCCCCGTAGATCGGCGAATCCTGAGCCGTGAACCCTTCCTTGAACGCGGCCGTGCCGAGAATGCGCGATGCCGTCTTGGCACCCTGCCCGCCTCGTCCGTGAAATCGCACCCGGATCATGGCCATCATTCCTCGCCGGATTGATACAATCACTACGTTACGCTCTCTCGTCCCAAATAGTAATACAAGGTATGTGCCAGGACGGCAAATCGAGTAAGAACAGAGAAGACGGCCGACAAGGAAAGGGCTCTGTAGCGTCTTGGCCCTTTCAGATTCCACTGTTTGTAGCAATTCTCCTCACTCCGAGTTGACGGCGGAGGTTGTGTCCCGCAGGCCCGTCGCGATTCGCCAATTATTCACATCCTTAGCTAGGGCTTCAGTTCGACGCGGTTGGCCGCCCCTTTGCTTATAGAACTCTGTAGAAGGGGTTGCCATGACCAACGACATCGTGATTCAAGCCTCGCCCACAGTCCCGGTCGAAGAGCAATGCGTTGAGATCGTAGAGCGCAAAGGCAAGGGCCATCCGGATACGATCTGTGATGCGGTGGCGGAACGGATCTCCATCGAGTTGTCACGCGCCTATCAGAAGGCCTTCGGACGTATCCTCCATCACAACATCGACAAGGGGATGTTGGTGGCCGGCCAGGTGGACTGTCGGTTGGGCGGCGGCCGGGTGAAGGAGCCGATGCGCCTGGTCATCGGCGACCGGGCCTCGGCCGGCGTCGGACGCAAGGCCGTGCCGGTAGCGGAAATCGCCGTGGGAGCGGCCCGGGGTTGGTTCACGCAACACCTTCGCCACGTGGATCCGGATCGACATGTCCGCTACCAGGTGGAACTGAAAGCGGGCTCCCCCGAGCTGGGTTCTATCTTCGAGCCTCGCCGGGGCCCCTTCGTGGCGAACGACACCTCTGCGGCTGTGGGCTACGCGCCCCTCACGCCGACCGAACGGTTGGTCCTGGATGTCGAACGATTCTTGAACGGGCCGCTCTTCAAGAGCGAGTTTCCGGGAACCGGCGAAGACATCAAGGTCATGGCGTTCCGTCTGGATCACAACCTGTCTCTGACCGTTGCGATGCCCCTGCTAGCCGGCTTCGTCCGGTCCGAAGCCCGTTATTTCGAGATGAAGGCCCAAATCCTTCGGATGATCCGGACCTACGTTGCGGGACAGCCACACCGGTTCAAGCGGGTACAGGTCGCGTTGAACGCACTCGATCGCCGGGGTCAAGGGATGGACGGGATGTACTTATCGCTGCTTGGCACATCGGCCGAACAGGGCGATTCCGGCCAGGTCGGCCGGGGCAATCGCGTCTGTGGCGTGATCGCGCTCAACCGGCCGATGAGCGGTGAAGCGGCGGCCGGCAAGAATCCTGTCAGTCACGTGGGGAAGATCTACAACGTCCTGGCCCACGAGCTCGCGCTCCGTATCCACCGCCAAGTGCCCGGCGTGAAGGAGGCCACCGTGTGGCTGGGCAGCACGATCGGCCGGCGGATCGATCGGCCGGCCATTGCAACAGCGCAAGTCAGTTTGGCCCCCGGCGTGCCGCTTCACCGGGTACAAGCAGAAGCTCGGGGCATCATCCAGGAGGGCCTTGCCGGGCTGAAGCCCTTTTGCGATGCGCTGGCTCTGGGGAAATACCCGGTCTGCTGATGCAGAAGTTTTGAATTATTAATGTTGAATTTTGAGTTGGGAACTCACAATTAAAAATTCAAAATTTAAAACTTTCGTTCCGCGTTCATCGTTCCGAATGCGTAGAGGGAAGATGCGGGAAGCCATGTTTTATGAGATGGAAGCGAATCAGCGGGTCCGCTGCACCCTCTGCCCGCATTTCTGCAAGGTCGCGCCGGGGCATCGCGGGGCCTGCGGCGTCAGGATCAATCGCGACGGCACGCTCTACACGTTGGTGGCGGATCGCGTGGTCTCACAGGAAGTGGACCCGATCGAAAAGAAACCGCTCTTCCATTTCCTCCCCGGCTCCGAGGCCTATTCCATCGCCACCGTGGGCTGTAACCTGCGCTGTCTGTTCTGTCAGAACTGGGAGATTTCACAAGGGCCGAAGGGCCGTGCGGCCGAGCCGGTCGACTTCGCCTGTCCCGTGACGTCCGACCACTCGGCGGATTGGATGGCGGGCTCACCCGTGATGCCGGACACCATCGTCGCCGAAGCCAAGGCTCGCCGCTGTGCGAGCGTCGCCTATACCTACACCGAGCCGACGATTTTCTTCGAGCTGGCTTTGGACAGCGCCAAGGCCGCCCAGGCCGCCGGTCTGAAGAACGTCTTCGTCACGAACGGGTTTATCGCCTCCGAGCCCTTGCGGATGATCGCGCCCTATCTCGACGCGGCCAACATCGACCTCAAGGCCTTTCGCGAGAGCTTCTACAAGCGGGTCTGCGGAGCCCCGCTCCAACCGATCTTGGATGCAATCCGGCTGTACAAGCAGCTGGGGATATGGATCGAGATTACCACCTTGGTGATCCCGGGCCGAAACGACGAGGAGGCGGAATTGCGGGACTTGGCCCGTTTCATTGTGTCCGACCTGGGAGAAGAGGTCCCGTGGCACATCAGCCGCTTTTTCCCCGCGTACAAGATGGGGAACACGCCGATTACCCCCATCGAAACCCTCCGCCTGGCCAAACGGATCGGCCTCGAAGCCGGCCTCCGTCACGTGTACCTCGGCAACGTCTTTGAGGAGGGGGTGGAAGACACGGACTGCCCCGCCTGCCACACCGTACTGATCCGTCGGGTCGGACTGAGACTGGTCGAAAATCGGCTGCAGGATGGAGCCTGTCCCACATGCAGGAGGCCGCTGGCCGGGGTCTGGCAATGAGAATTGACGATTGTCCGATTGTCACATTGACGAGTAGAAGATTCGATCCACCAATCATCGATTCTGTGTAATTCGTCAATCGGCAATCTCTGGAAGTCGACATGGCAACAACCGAGCAGAAACGCGACTACTACGAAGTGCTGGGTGCGGACCGGTCCGCCACGCGCGATCAGATCAAGCAGGCCTACCGGAAGCTCGCGCTGCAATACCATCCGGATCGGAACAAGGCCCCCGATGCGACCGCCAAGTTCAGGGAAATCGCCGAAGCCTATGCGGTCCTCTCCGACGACGCCAAGCGGCGTGAATATGACACCGGAGGCCATGCCGGCGTCAGTGAGCGCTGGTCGACCGAGGATCTGGTCCGGGACTTCCAGTTCGGGGATTTCTTCGGCGGCCGGTTCGACGATCTCTCGAGCATCTTCGGCGACTTCTTAGGCCGCCGCATGTGGCCAGGCCAGGCGCAGGGTGTCGCCCGAGGTACGGATCTCCGCTACGACTTGGATCTTACCCTGGACGAAGCCGCGCAAGGGGACGAGCGGCTTCTTCAGGTCACTCGATCCGAAAAGTGCCAGACCTGCAAGGGAAGCGGGGCCAAGCCCGGCACCAAGCCGACTCCCTGCGGCGATTGCAAAGGCACCGGGCAAAAACAACAGGTCCGGAGCAGCAAGGGCATGAAGCTGGTCACGGTCTTGACCTGCGACCACTGTCGTGGACGGGGCCTCTTCATCGAATCCCCCTGTCTGACCTGTCAAGCCAACGGGTACACATTCGCGCCCCATAGTTTGAAGGTGCAGATTCCGCCCGGCGTGGATGACGGGATGGTGATCCGTCTGGCCGGGCAAGGCGAATCAAACGCCAACGGCGGCCAGCCGGGCGACTTATTGATTCGGACGCACCTGCGTCCGCACCCCCTGTTTCAACGGCAAGGGGACGATCTCTATACCGCGGTCCCGATCAGCTTCGCCGAGGCGGCGCTCGGCACCAAAGTGTCCATTCCTTGTTTAGGTGGGGAGACCGTCCACGTCACGGTTCCCGCCGGGACTCAGAGCGGGACCGCCCTCCGCTTGCATGGGAAGGGGATGCCCCGGCTCGGCGGAAAAGGCAAGGGGAACCTGCTCGTCATTGTGGAAGTCCGGACTCCCACGGATCTCACGACTCGGCAACGGGAGCTGCTCCAGGAGTTCGCCAAGCTGGAGACGCGTAAGAAGTGATGCATTCAAATGGAGATACCCTTTTCAATCACCTGGATGTGCGATAACACAACTCGATGCGTGAAGCACGGAGGCCGAGATGACAACACCGAAACAAGACAGTCCCAACCAACCCCTGGCTGATTTCACCCGCCTGACGGTCGCCCGCTTCATGGAGAAGGAGGTGCAGTACGGCCACCCCAGGACAAAAGCGGACGTCCTGGCGTCGCAGATGATCGAGGGGTTCGGATCGGTGCCGATCGTGGACGAGCAGCACCGCCTGGTCGGCATCGTCAGCGAACACGATCTGCTGGCTTCCCTCGAAAAGAGACTCAACTGGAACGACCTCTCGGCCCAGGACATCATGGCTCCCAATCCCTACTCGGTGAGGCCCGAGACGGACATCGCCACGCTCATCCACGTGCTGCGGGTCAGCAATCTGATCCGCGTGCCGGTCGTAGACGCGGAGGGCACACTCCTGGGCATCGTCGCCAGGCGGGACCTCCTGCGCGGCTATCTCAATCGCAAGGCCTCCGGCGCGTGAACAAGAAGAGAGCACGGGTGGCAAAAGAACTATCCGCTCACATTTGAACGAAGTGAGCGGCTCAAGTAAGCTTGGTATGGAGGGCACATGAGACAGACTGAGTCCATGATGAAGGCCTGTGACCCGAAGAGCCTGACGGCGGGACAACTCATGGAAGATGCGGTGGTCACCTGCACCCCTCGGACGGACGGATTGGCCCTCGCCCGGATGCTGACCGAGCGGAATATCGGCAGCCTGCCGGTCGTGGAGGATGACACAACCCTGGTGGGACTGGTCAGCGAGTATGACTTGCTCCAGGCGATGATCGAGGGGAGGGATCTGCGGAAGATCACCGCCGCAGACCTTATGACCAGGCAGGTCCTGACGGTGACGGAGGATCGGTCGCTGGAGGACCTTGCCAACCTCTTCCAGGACCGCTATGTGACCCGGCTGCCCGTGGTGAGGAACCACAAGCTCGTGGGTATCGTCGCCCGGCGGGACCTCGTGTTCGGCTACACGAAAGCCCTGCACTACTGGTCGTAGCCACGCAAGGCAAGATACAGACGACACTCAGCATGACCTGGGCCTCTGTAACAAAAAAACCGGCGGAGGGTGGATTCGGAGAGCTCTGTATCCACGGTGGGAGTCTTGGAGAGGCTTTAGGCTTCCCGGACGACCGGGCCTGCACACCGCCCCTTCGCTCAACCCCCTCATCCCAGAGTGTTCCTCTCACCCGCACCTCCGCCTGCCTCATTGATAAGTCCGTTTTCGTGACGATCAAGAAGAAGGGAGCGGAACGGCAGACCGCTTCTCAACCGCGCTCGTCCACCGACTTGGCCAGGTCGCGAAGAGCCTGGGAGATTCTGACCGGCACGGGAGGACTGTCCTGAAGCTGTCGCAAGGACTCTGGCAACCGCGCCAGCTCGGCGGCGGCTTTTGTGCGGATATCGGCAAGCGGGCTGGAAGGGGCGAGGCGCCGGCCGGCTTCCATGACGGGCTGAACCAGTGCCTCGCCATCTTGCCGGTCATCGGCCACCGTCACGACATCCTGCGCGATCCGGCCGTCGGCTCCATACCACCGATAGACTTGTTTCCGACCCGGCCAGGTCGCCTTGCCCTCGGACCGCTTGCGACAGGCGCGTCCCGCATATTCCTGAAGCTTGTAGGCACAGTCTAAGTAAGGGGCATCGGCGGAGGTCGTCATGCTGGTTCCCACAGCAAAGCTATCGATCGGAGCCCCGGCCGCGACCAGCGCTTGCAAGGCATATTCATCCAAATTGCCGCTGACGACAATCTGCACGTCCGGCAGTCCCCCCTCATCCAAGATGCGCCGGACCTTCCCGGCATGGACGGCCAGATCGCCGCTGTCGAGCCGCACGCCCCTGATGGTGAGGCCCTTCCGTTTCAAGCGGGGCGCCAAGGCCACCACTTTGCCGGCCGCTGTCTCCGTGTCGTAGGTATCGATCAGCAAGACGATATTCTCGGGCTGTGCATCGGCAAAATGCGCAAAGGCCTCCGTTTCGTCGAGGTGGGCCTGGACGAAGGAATGCGCCATCGTCCCATAGAGGGGCACGCCGAAGAGGGAGCCGGCCAGCACCGTGGCCGTCCCGGCGAATCCGGCAAGGTAACTCGCACGAGCGGCCAGGAGGCCGGCCTCAGCCCCATGGGAGCGACGCAATCCGAAATCCACCAGCGGCTGTCCTTGCACCGCCAGGACCGATCGAGCGGCTTTGGATGCGATCAACGTCTGATAATGGAGGAGGTTGATCAGGCGGGTTTCGATCAATTGCGCCTCCGGAAGCGGCGCCGTCACCCTCACGATCGGCTCGTCGGGGAAAAAGACGGTCCCTTCAGGCATCGCATGGAGGTCCCCGGTGAATCGGAGACACGCACAATAGTCGACAAAGGCTCGACTGAACCGGCCGCTCTCGGCCAGCCATTGGAGTTCCTCCTCGGAGAAACGCAGGCGCTCCAAAAACTCCACGACTTGCTCGAGGCCGGCCGCCAGAAAAAAACCTCGCTTGGGAGGCAAGCGGCGCACGAAAAACTCGAAGACCGCGAACTCTTCCATCCCCTGCTCGACATAGGCCTGGAGCATGGTGAGTTGGTAGAGGTCGGTCAGGAGCGCGCTCGACCGGATGTCCATGAGATCCTCGGAGGCTCGTCGTGTTGGCGCCGAGGCCGATGCGTCTCGTTACCGCCCGCGCTGGGCAAGCAGATGGACGTAGGCCACCACATCCTGCATCTCTTGCTCGGTCAGCCGGCCCCGCCAGCCGTGCATGGGGCTTAAGACCAGCCCGAACTC
>JACQCB010000121.1 GCA_016201805.1 Nitrospirota bacterium
AACGATTGGAAAGTCAGCCGTCATGCGCCGAAAGGGATCGGCTGCATCGAATGCCATCGGGCTGAGAAGGGTGACGCGGATGCGTATGACCATGAGGGAACGCTGATTTCGACGTTGGTGACGCCGAAGGACTGTATGAAATGCCATGAGAAGGAGGCCAAGGAGTTTGGCAAGTCCCATCATGCGAAGGCAGCCCAGTTTACCGGCTCCCTCGACAACTTCCTCGGGAACGTGGTGGAAGGGCCGGAGGTCGTTACCTCCGGATGTGCCGGCTGCCACGGAAGCGTGGTGAAGGTGATGGAAAAAGGGAAGTTGCATCCGGCTACGTGGCCCAACTCCGGCATCGGCCGCGTAAACCCGGACGGCTCCAAAGGCACGTGTTCGGCCTGCCATGCACGCCACAGTTTTTCCGTGGCACAAGCTCGGCAACCGGAGAGCTGCGGCCGCTGCCACATGGGGCCTGACCATCCCCAGATCGAGGCCTACTTAGAGAGCAAGCACGGCGTCATGTTCACCGCAAATAAAGAAAAAATGAAGCTCGCCAATCCGTCGGAGAAGTGGCAGCCTGGCAAGGACTATCTCTATCCCA
Source organism: Nitrospirota bacterium (assembly GCA_016201805.1). Taxonomy (GTDB): domain Bacteria; phylum Nitrospirota; class Nitrospiria; order Nitrospirales; family Nitrospiraceae; genus SCVQ01. Next base: position 590 of record JACQCB010000121.1, read on the forward strand.
CCTGCGCCACCTGCCACATGAGCGCGACCGGGACCCAGGAAGTGACCCATGATGTGGGCGATCGCATCAGTTGGACGTTGCGTCCGGTGATATCGACGCGGCTTGAGAACTTCGAAGATCGACGGAAGGCCATGAAACAAGTCTGCTCCTCCTGTCACAGTGAGCAGATTGTGGAGCGGTTCTTTACGCAGATGGATCAAGGGATCACCTTGTACAACGAAAAGTTCGGCAAGCCGGCAAAAACGGCGATGGACAAGCTGCTGGCCATGAAAAAGATCACGCCGACGCCGTACGATGAAAAGATCGAATGGATATTCTATGAACTCTGGCACCATGAAGGGAGGCGGGCCAGGCACGGACTCTCCAAGGTTGCGCCGGACTATGTCCACTGGCAGGGTTTCTATGAGGTCGCCAAGAGTTTCTACATCAAATTCCTGCCGCTCGTGCGCGAGCTATCGCCCCAAGTGGCCGAAGAGATGCTTCGCAACGAGGGCCACAAGTGGATAGAAAAGGGCATGACGAAAGAGGAAATCGCCCAGATGCTGGAATTCTATGACAAGGAAATGCAGGGCAAACGGGGCGGGGGGTGATGGACTCACGCACCTGCTTCGCGAGGTGCTCGCAGGAGTCCTGCGGGCGCCTTTCTTTTTAAGAGGGATTCTTTGTGCAGATCACGAACGTCCGCTTCGACTGCGGGGAGAACGCCATGACAGCACGATTCAGTAGGATCTGGTTGCTCGCGTTTTTTGTGTGGATCACGATGGGCACCAGTGGAGGCTCTGCCTGGTCACAAGAGGCGGCCCCGTCACCATCTTCGCCTCACGCGAGTTCCCAAGCAGCGGTGGTCCCGCTCAAAATCGACACAGGGGACACGGCCTGGGTGCTGGCCTCCTCGGCGCTGGTGCTGGCGATGATCGTGCCGGGCCTGGCCCTCTTCTATGGAGGGCTGGTGCGCAGCAAGAATGTGTTGGGCACGATCATGCACAGCTTCATCATCCTGTCTCTAGTCAGCCTGCTCTGGATATTGATCGGTTACAGCCTGGCCTTCGGCCCTGACCAGAAGGGGGTCATCGGAGGGCTTGACTGGATTGGGTTGAGCGGCGTGGGCCTGACGCCCCATCCCACCTATGGCCCGACCATTCCACACCAGGCCTTCATGGTGTTCCAGCTCATGTTCGCGGCGATCACACCGGCTTTGATTACCGGCGCCTTTGCCGAGCGGATGAAGTTTGGGGGACTGTTGTTGTTTGCTGTCCTCTGGTCCCTCCTGGTGTATTGCCCGATTGCGCACTGGCTGTGGGGGGGCGGGTGGCTGGGAAAGCTGGGGGCGCTGGATTTTGCCGGAGGAGCGGTCGTGCACATCAGTTCTGGCATGGCCGCTTTGGTCTGCGCGGTGGTTCTTGGAAAGCGGCATGGCTATGGGACCGATTACATGGCCCCGCATAACTTACCGCTGACGATCCTGGGGACCGGCTTGCTCTGGTTCGGCTGGTTTGGCTTCAACGCGGGCAGTGCCTTGGGGGCGAACTCCGTCGCGGTCACCGCCTTTCTGGCCACCCACACGGCGGCGGCGGCAGGGGCTGCAGCCTGGATGGCGGTGGAATGGATTCACCGCGGCACTCCCACCGTGTTGGGGGTGGCCAGCGGCGCCGTGGCCGGTCTCGCCACGGTGACGCCGGGGGCCGGGTATGTCGGACCCTTTTCCGCGCTGCTGATCGGGCTCGTTGCCGGAACGCTTTCCTACGTCGCCATTATCTGGAAAGGAAAGTTGGGCTATGACGACTCGTTGGATGTGGTCGGTATCCATGGGGTCGGGGGGGTGGCTGGGATTCTCGCCACAGGCCTCTTGGCCTCAAAGGCAGTCAATCCGGGAGGTGCCGACGGTCTCTTTTTCGGCAACCCAGCGTTCTTCGGCATCCAGGTTCTGACGGTCCTGGCGGTGGCGCTCTTTTCCCTGGTCGTGACCTACCTCATTCTCAGACTGGTGGATCGTCTGGTGGGATTGCGGGTGTCTTCAGAGGAGGAAGCACTCGGCCTCGACCTCAGCCAGCACAACGAACGGGCCTACTCATAACTACAGGCGCGGGGCGATGGGCTATAGGCTGGAGGTGAAGATTCAGAAGGGAGTGCGTGCCTTCTCTATCGCCCATAGCCCATTGCCCATAGCCTAAGCGGGAGGCTGCCATGAAACTGATCGAGGCGATCGTCAAGCCGTTCAAGCTCGACGAAGTGAAAGACGCGTTGACCGAGGTCGGGGTGCGGGGGATGACGGTGACTGAGGTCAAGGGCTTCGGCCGGCAGAAAGGACACAAGGAGACCTACCGAGGCACGGAATACGCGATCGAGTTCGTGCCGAAGGTCAAGATCGAGATGGCTGTGACGGACGGGCAGGTGCCCGAGGTGATCGAGACGCTCGTGCGGGCTGCGAAGACCAATTCGATCGGCGACGGGAAAATATTCGTGCGGGAACTCTTCGAGGTCGTCCGCATTCGAACGGGCGAGACCGGCGAGGGGGCGCTCTAGATCGAGCGTGAGGCGTCACATATGTGAGGGGTTGGGCGTAATGGGTGAGACAGCGGGTCATCAACGCTCATGCGGGCTACAAGTCTCACGTAGCTCAGGCGTGGACGGGGTTGCCCCGTTCTCTTACCCGCCCGACCTTGATGGTTCGAGACTTCTTCTCCGCCTGTGCGAGATCGTAGGCCGCTTGCAGCCGTAGCCAAGTCTCAGCGCCTCCGCCGAAGGCCTTCTCCAGACGGATCGCCATTTCGGCCGAAATTCCGGCCCGGCCCCTGACGAGACTATTCATCGCTTGCCGCGTCACGCCAAGCGCCTTTGCGCCGT
>JACQCB010000105.1 GCA_016201805.1 Nitrospirota bacterium
GCCCCACCCGGCTCCGCTCCACAGACAAAAGATGTCCGCCCACGCCCAACGCGTCCCCGATATCCGCACACAACGTTCTGACATACGTGCCCTTGGCACACCGGACATGGAGCGAGACGTCGCAGCCCGCGATGCCCAGGACCGCGATCTCATACACCGTGACCTCGCGCCGCTCCCGCTCAACCGTTCGCCCGGCCCGGGCCGCCTTGTACAACGGCACGCCCCCGACCTTGACCGCCGAATACATCGGAGGCAACTGCGTGCTCCGCCCTTGAAACTGCGCGATGGCGGAACGGATCGCCCCCTCCGTCAGTCCGTCCGTGGAGCGCGTCGCCAAAACCGCGCCCGTGGCGTCCTGCGTGTCGGTCGTTTTGCCCAGACGCAAGACCGCGTCGTAGACCTTGTCCCAATCCAGCAAATACTCGGCGATGCGCGTCCCCCGTCCCAGCAGGACCGGCAGGACGCCGGTCGCCGCCGGATCAAGCGTGCCGGCATGGCCGATTTTCTGTCCCCTGAGAAGGCCCCGCAGTTTGGCCACCACATCATGCGAGGTCCAGCCGGCTTCCTTCTTCACGTTGAGGACGCCGTCGCCCAAAACGAAGTCCGCCGCTCCTCCGGTCTCGACCGATGTCGCCGCCTGTCCGCTTGTCACGGATAATCCTTCTAATCCTTCCCGGAAAGCTTCAGTCCTCGATTGGCTTTCGATCCTGGCCGGCGCCTTCGCCGGCTGCCGGCTCGGCCTCTGCTGGCCCGGCCTGATCCTGCGTGCCCAGCCCGTCGAGGATGGTCAGGAGACGGTCCCCACGAGGGCCGCTGATATCCTTCTGAAAGATCAATTCCGGCGTATACCGCAAGCGTAATCGCCGACCGAGTTCAGCCCGGATGAAGCCGGTCGCGTTGCTGAGCCCCGCGAGGGTGTCGGCTTCCGCCTGGCCGCCTTCCAACGTCGTCACGAACACCCGTGCCAGCCGCAGGTCGCTGGTCAATTCCACATCCGTGACCGTCACGAACCCCAACCGGGGATCCTTGATCTTGCGCATGATGATGTCGGCCACTTCCATGCGGATCTGGTCGGCAACACGGGTCGCCCGTTTATACGCTGTCTTCACCGTGGCCGTCTCGCGCGCCCGCCTACAACATCTCGATGCGACATTGCACCACCTCGACCGCCGGCACGGACCGAATCAGGTTGACCGCCTGGTCCAACACTTGATTCACGAAGGCCCCGTCATTGGCCACGCACGCGATGCCGAGCACCGCTTTTTGCCAGAGGTCCTGCTCGCCGACCTCGGCGACCGACACGTTGAACTTGTCGCGCAGACGGTCCTTGAGGCTCAAGAGCACCTGTCGCTTTGCCTTGAGAGAATGGCCGTCCGGAATGTACAGCTCAACCGTGCACAGTCCTACGATCATACCTGCGGCGCTGGGGCTGGAACAGCCACGGGAGTCGGGTCGGGAACCGGATCAAAGCTTGGCCGCCACCTTGTCCTGCACGTACACTTCAAGGACATCGCCTTCCTTCAGATCGGCGAAGTTCTCCACGCCGATCCCGCACTCGTATCCCTGCTGGACCTCGCGCACGTCGTCCTTGAACCGACGGAGCGACCCCAACTTGCCTTCATAGACGGTGACGTGGTCCCGGACGACGCGGACGCCGGCGCTGGTTCTGGAGATCGTCCCCTCGATGACGTAACACCCGGCAATCGTGCCGGCCTTCGGAATCGTAAAGACCTGGCGCACCTCCGCCCGACCCAGCACCCGCTCCTTCAGCGTCGGCTCCAAGAGGCCTTCCATCGCGGCCTTGATGTCGGCAATCGCGTCGTAGATGATGGTGTAGAGCCGGATGTCCACGCCCTCGCGCTCGGCCAAGGCCGCGGCCTTCGGCTCCGGACGGATGTTGAACCCGATGACGATGGCCCGCGAGGCTGCGGCCAAGAGCACATCGGTTTCGGTGATCCCGCCGACGCCGCCATGAATGACCCGGACCTTCACGGCGGGGGTGGACAACTTCTCGATCGCCTCGGACACCGCTTCGGCCGACCCCTGCACGTCGGACTTGATGACGACCGCAAGTTCCTTGACATCGCCTTCTTTAATGCGCGCGTAGAGGTCGTCCAACGTCACCCGCGTCGACCCCGCGGCCAGGGAGGCAATCCGCTGCTTGTGCGCCCGGTCTTCCGCGATCTCGCGCGCCACGCGCTCATCCTGCACGACCACGAAGGCATCGCCTGCGGCAGGGACCCCGGGAAGGCCGATGACTTCGACGGGCACCGCAGGCCCCGCCTCGGCCACTTTCGCTCCCGTGTCCGCGACCAACGCCCGCACGCGCCCGCTGAACGTGCCCACCACGAAGGCGTCGCCGACGCGGAGGGTTCCGCTTTGCACCAGCACGGTCGCCACCGGGCCGCGGCCCCGGTCCAGCTTGGCCTCCACCACGGTCCCCTTGGCCGGCCGGTGGGGATTCGCCTTCAACTCCAGCACTTCCGCCTGGAGCAGGATCATTTCCAACAGCGCCTCGATACCCAACTTCTGCTTGGCCGACACTTCGACGAAGATCGTCTGCCCGCCCCAGGCCTCGGAAATCAGGTTGTACTCCGCCAAGGCGTTCTTGATCCGCTCGGCATTCGCCCCGGGCTTGTCGATCTTGTTGATGGCGACGATGATGGAGACATTGGCCGCCTGCGCGTGGTGAATCGCTTCGATGGTCTGCGGCATCACCCCATCGTCGGCCGCCACGACGAGGATGACGAGGTCGGTGATCTTCGCGCCCCGCGCCCGCATCGCCGTGAAGGCCTCATGGCCCGGCGTGTCCAGGAACGTCACCCGCTTGCCGTTGACGGTGACGGTATAGGCGCCGATGTGTTGCGTGATCCCGCCCGCTTCCTGCTCCGTGACTTTGGTTTGCCGAATCGCATCCAGCAAGGACGTCTTTCCGTGGTCCACGTGGCCCATGATGGTGACCACCGGCGGCCTCGGCTCCAACTGCTCCGTTTCCGTCCATTCGACGGCCTCCGCCAGCAACTCTTCGCCCTCTTTTTCAGCCGAGATCTCGGCCTTCAACCCCAGCCCCTCCGCAATCAAGAGGGCCACATCCAAATTCATCGCCTGGTTGAGGGTGAGCATCTGGCTCATCTCCATCAACTTCCTGATCACGTCGGCGGATCGCTGGCCGACCAGCTCGGCGAATTCCTTCACGGTGACGCCGGGGACGAGCTTGATGACTTTCTTGCGGGGTTTCGTGACCTCTGTCGCAGCGGACGGTTGGAGATGGCGCGTGCGATCATCGCGGCGATGCACCGGGATCGCCCGCAAATCCTGCCAGCGGGCCGCATCTTCCCTGAACTTGAGCGCTTCGTCATCCCGCACGCGCGCCGCTTTTTTGACTTTTTTGAGCTTGTCTCGCAGCCCCGCCTCGGCCGCAAGGGGCTGGAGGGGGACGCCCTTCTTTTTCTCAGTGCGGAGTTCATCAACCGCCATGGCCGGCGCAGGAGCATGGGGCTTACCGCCTGACGGCAACGGCGGAAACACCGGAGGCGCCGTCACCGCGTCGTCCGGCACCCCCTCAGTCTCGGCAACGGGAGGCACGGTGGAGATTCCACCCATCGTCTCTTCGTGAAGTCCCGCAACGCTTGGGGCCTCATACGCGATCGGCTTGGTCGGGGAAATTTCCGGCGAGGGAGCCCCGGAAGGATGCAAGTGGTCGGGAGACAACCCGGCCGCCTCCTCCGCTTCGACCTCATCCTCCGCCTTCTTGCGCTTGAAGAGAACTCGTTTTTTCTCAAGTTTCGCCGGCTCCTCGGTCGCAACCGAAGCCGATTTCTGTGTGGTCTTCGCAGCCCCTCGGACCGCTTCCCGGCCGGATTCCGATGCCGCAGACTTGGCCTCACGGCCATGCGCCGTCCCCTTACGGGCAGCGGGAGCATGTTTGCCCTCGTGCGTGGCAATCACGCCAGGTTCAGTCTTGGCTTTCGGCGGCGCCAGCTTGTGCCGTGCCTTCTGAACGGCTTCCTCGTCCAACGCACTGCTATGCGATGCCACAGCGATGCCCAGGCGTTTCAACTCGGGAATCAAATCCCGATTTTCCATCCCAAGCTGCTTGGCTAATTCGTAAACTCTCATGCGAAATTCTGCCTCACCCTCGTCGCTTATCGCCCTCTGGCCGGCACATCCGCCTGCAATGCAGGCGTTGGAGCAAGGTTATGCCGCGCCCTCTCCGCCGGCACCGCCTGACGCTTCCAGGGCGGCGGCGGCCTGACGTTGTGCCTTGGCCGCATCCTCTTCCCGCTGGGCCTCGGTCTCTTCGGCCAGCGCCGCCTTGATCTCCTTGTCGCGCTCAGCCTTTTCCTTCTCGTATTCCGTCGCGCTGATAATGTCGATCTTCCATCCGGTCAGCTTGGCGGCAAGGCGCACGTTCTGGCCGTTTTTTCCGATCGCAATCGAGAGCTGCGAGTCCGCCACCACCACCAGGGCCGATTTCTTTTCATCATCGACGCCCACTTTTTCAATCGACGCCGGGTTCAACGCCTCCGCGATGAACACCCGCGGATCGGACGTCCAGGCGATGATGTCGATCTTCTCGCCGCGCAACTCCCGGACGACCGCCTGCACGCGCGAGCCCTTGATCCCCACGCAGGCCCCGACCGGGTCCACGGCTTTATCACGGGACGACACCGCGATCTTGGTCCGGTCGCCGGGCTCCCGGACGATGCCTTTAATCTCGATGATTTTTTCGGTGACTTCCGGCACTTCCAGCTCGAACAGCTTCGACACGAACTGCGGATGGGTACGCGAGAGGATCACCTGGACATCCTTGGGAGTACGGCGCACCTCCAGGAGGAGCGCCTTGATCCGGTCTCCCCGACGATAGGATTCGCGGGGGATCTGTTCCTGCACCGGCAGGACCGCTTCGGTCTTTCCCAGGTCAACCAGGTAGTTGCGTCGCTCCTGCCCCAGGATGATGCCGTTGATCAAATCGCCCTGACGCGTGGAGTACTCGCGCTGGACCGCTTCCCATTCGGCTTCCCGGACCTTTTGGCAGATCACCTGCTTCGCGGCCTGGGCCGCGATCCGCCCCAGTTCGTCCATCTCGATCACGGTGCCGATCTCGTCTCCGACCTCGGCTTCGCTATCGACGCGACGGGCCTCCTGCAGCGACAGCTCGGCTTTGGGATTCGTCACGGTATCCACGATCGTCTTGAGCGACACCACGGAAATCTCGCCCGTTTTCGGATCGACCTGTACCTGGATATTTTCGCCCTGGCCGAATCGTTTCTTGGCGGCCGTTTGCAGCGCGGCCTCGACCGCGCCAAGGACCCTGGCCTTGTCGATGCCTTTTTCGCGTCCAATCTGGTCGATCACCGCAATCAGTTCTCGGTTCATAAGCCCATTCCTCGTTCCCGTCGGTATTCCCGTCCGTGCGTGCGATTCCAATGTTCTGTCTAAAACTCGACCTCCGGCTTCGCTTCGGCGATCGCCTCCCAAGCGATCCTGGCGGTCTGCTCAATGACTGATTGGGCAACCTTCCGCGCATTCGTCGGCGACAAGGCCAGCGTAATCCCTTGCTCGTCGATCTCCAGCAACCGGCCTATCATGCGCCATTGCCCGTCGATGGGCTGCTTGAGCTTCAAGCGCACCGGCTTTTCAAGGAAGCGCTGATAATCCTCTCGCCGCTTGAATGGCCGGTCCAAGCCTGGCGAGGACACCTCCAGCGTATACGCATGCCGGATGGGATCCTCCACATCAAGAGCGTGGCCGAGCGACAGATGCACCTGTTCGCAATCGCTCACGCTCACGCCGCCCGGCTTGTCGACAAAAACCCGCAGCACCGTGCGAGATCCTTGCCCCGCACACTCCACATCAACCAGCTCCAGCGCAAGCGCACGGACGATCGGAGCCGCGATGGCCCGAACCCGTTCGGCAACCTGCCTGGAATCCGATCCCCCGGAGCCTTTGGGCTGCTCCGGCCAGAGCGGCTTTGTCACGTTCGTCACCAACTCAAACAAAAAAGTGGGCCCAGGCCCACTTACAGTCTCAGTACGTTACCATTTTGCAACAGCCAACGCAAGAGGGCGGGGGACCGAACGAAGGAAGACCGGACCGATGCCCGTTACCCCAGCGAAGCCTGAAAGCGGGCGCTGAGCAGCCCCGTGAGTTTGCCGGGCCGACCGGTCCCGATCGGCGCGCCGTCCAGACGGACCACCGCCAGTATTTCTACCGTCGTCCCGGTCAAAAACACTTCGTCTGCACGTCGCAACTCTTCCAGGCTGACTGCCTGCTCCTGCACCGTTACACCTTCCTGACGCGCTAGGGCCAACACGACCGATCGGGTCACGCCGGACAGAATGCGCTCCCCTTCTGGCGCGGTCGCCAGCACTCCTCCCCGCACCACCATCACATTGCTGACCGCGCCCTCGGTCACCTTCCCGTCACGCACGAAAACCGCTTCAAAGGCCCCCGCCTCCTTGGCCTTCTGCCGGGCCATCACGTTGGGAAGCAGATTCACGCTCTTGATGTCGCAGCGGCCCCAACGCAGATCCTCCAGCGTGGCGGCCCCCACCCCCGTCGCGCGCAAGGCCGCATCCAACGGCCGCAACGCCCGCACGGTCAGGACCGCCGTGGGGCTGGTGGCAGCCGGAAAGACGTGGTCCCGTGGCGCCACCCCGCGTGTCACCTGAATGTACACCTTGCTCTCATCGTGGCCGCCTAGCCGGATCCCCTCCTTTACGAACTCCCGCCACTCCGGTACGCAATAGGGCATCGACAGCCCGATCGCCTGAGCGCTCCGCTCCAGACGAGCCAGGTGCGCCTCCAATTGGTAGGGGATCCCGCGGTACGTGCGGATCACCTCGTAGACCCCGTCGCCAAACTGGAAGCCGCGGTCCTCCACCGGGATCATGGCTTGTTCGAGCGGCATGAACCGGCCGTTCAGAAATCCGATGTCGGGCATCACGCGCCCCCGCTCCGGCCGAGGCGGCTGGCGCCATCGACGACCCGCACGAGAAAGACGCGGCGGTCTTCGGCTGTAAATTTCCATCCCATGCGCTTCTCGAACAACAGGCGATGCGTCCCGGGCGTGACCGCGCGGAACTCGAAGGCCCGACGCCCCGCATCGACGGCGTTGCCGCTGGCGGTCCGGAGAAAGTCGTCGTTCACCAGTACAAGCGATCCCGCCTCATACGACGGCACCCACTGCTCCCCTCGCGTGCGGTCTTCCCATAGATGCACGTGGAAGCTGCCCCCCACGGAAGCCGTCACGAGCTTCGCGTCTCGATCGGGATCGGCAACCGATCCCTCAACCGGCGATTGAGTCATCCCCGCCCAAGCTCCCCGCATTCGTCTTTACCATCGTCCCCTCAACGCCGCCCGATACCGCACGGACTCCGCCTCAGCGTTTGCGGCGCGCGCCGACAAACACGTCAGCGTCCTTCACGCACACTTCGTAGCTGCCCACACAATACCCGCCCCCGTCAGTGGCCTGCCCATTTCGGACATCGAAGGCCAGATCGTGCCAAGGGCAGGCCACAACACAGCCCTTCAAATGTCCCTCCCCAAGCGGACCGCCCTCGTGGGGGCAGTTATTATAAATGGCGTAGAACGTCCCCTCGACATTAAAAACGGCGATCGGCCGCTCATTCACCTGCACGACCTTGGATTGGCCGGGCGGAATGTCCTCGACCTTCGCAACCAACTGAAACCCTTCCATACGGCTCTCGTCCTTCCTTCGCCAATACCTATATTACGATTACGCCGGCCATCGGCCTAGAGCCGAAGCGTGAATTTCAACTCCATCCCAGGGATCACTCCCTCCTGCTTCACAAATCCGGCCGCGGTTTGAATGACGTAGCGGACATCCTCCGGCGGCGGACCGAAGACAGGACAGGGATCTTGCGGACAGGGGGCCGCCCCTTCCACCACATACACCACGTGCCGACTCTCGTCCGCCCAGACCATGTCGACCGGGAAGGTAAACCCCTTGGTTCTGAGACGATGCCGGCCGGAACTCTCGAAGATATACAGCATCCCCCAGTCCGGCGGCAATGCTTCCCTAAAGGCCAGCCCGAACAGAAGCTTCTCCGGCGTATCCGCCACTTCGGTTTCGATCTGCTTGCCGCCGGGAAAGGTCACGATGATGGTCGCACCCTCTTTTTGCTGAGTCATCAGCCAACTGCCGACGATCAGCAGAAGGGCCAGAGCCATCAGTACATATATACGGCTTCGCTTCGGTGTTGATGTGGATTGGGACGGGACCGACGATTCCACCATGATTCCTCCTCAGACCGGCCCCACCGCCGGCTGCCTGCCGACACAAAACAGACTCCTAGGCCCAATGGCCCATACAGATCAATCAGATAGGCCTTCTGATCGCGGCTTTCTCTATTGACTTGGAAAAGAGGCTCGGCCTAGAATAACTTCATCTTGCGGCATGACTATGGTCAGTGTCGCGGGACATTGTCAATACCGTCTGTAAGGAGGCATCTGTCATGGCTCTTTTAATCACCGATGAATGCATCTCCTGCGGGGCCTGCCTGCCGGAATGCCCGAATGAGGCCATTTTTGAAACGCGGAGCGACGCCGAGAGCAAGGGAAATCACGTGGGTGATGGGCAGGGCGTCGGAGACAGCATTTACGTGATCACCCATGATCGCTGCACCGAATGCGTCGGCCATTTCGATGAACCGCAATGCGCTGCCGTGTGCCCCGTCGACAATTGCTGCATCGCAGATCCCGCCTACCCCGAGACGACCGACGTACTCCTGGCAAGAGCCAAGACGCTCAATCCCGATAAGGAGATCGACCCAGGCAAGGTTTGGAGCGGCGTGAGGAATTAGCGTTCCGTAACGTTCCAACGTCCCACCCCTCGTCTTTATTCAGAACGCCTCACCCCGGCCGGGGTGAGGCGTTTCTTTTACCAAAAATCTGGTTTTGTTGATCATCGGCGAAAAATTGGCCACGGCGCAAAATACTCCCTTGGACTCTGCTACCGACTGCCAATCTGAGCAACCATGACTGCAGGCATCTGCGCGCCGCGCGCTTGCCCCAAACGAAATGCCCCGCTCGTCATGTGACGAGCGGGGCATTTGATATTCCGATCCCGAGAATCTGAAAACGGCTACTTGATTATCAAAAACTTTCCACCCACGTGGGCCGGGTGGAGATGGCACTTATAGACCAAGGTGGCTCCCTGACTGGAGTAGAAGAGGTCGCTGGTGGGGATACCGATATACTTCGTCTCGCCCGGCTTCAGCACCACTTGCGCCTTCAACGCGGTCGGGGCACCGAAGGATTCTTCCGACGTCAACAGAAACCCATGCTCGGTGGTGGTGGACTTGTTCGTGACCTTGAAGACAACGGGACGGCCTGGCCGTACCTTGAAGTCAATGATCGTCGCGGGTGGATACCAGACGTTGAGGCCTCCCAACTCCATCGCGTAGAGTTCCTGATCGACGGCCAGTTCCTTGAACGGCTGGCCGACGACCGACCCAGTGTCCAAATCGCCAATCTCGACGCCACCCGCATGGTGAGCGAACGACGTTGACACCCCGGCCATCACGACAACAAGGCCGAAGAATACCGACAAGAGCATCTTACCCATGGCCTACCTCCCTTTGGAAGAAAAGAGCTGTGATTAGGTTAGTGAATGAGGAATCCCTCAGTCAGCGCGGCAACGACCTCTGCTGAGATGCAAGCCCAAAATAGCCCCCTTGACCGCCGCCTCTTATAGCATAGGGCTCAGGCGGAAGCAAGAATGTTCTTTGGCCTCTGTCAACCTACACATGCCATCAAATTATTGCTGAATTATTGGCAATCTCGCCGGCAAAAGCGGCCTCCCGCAGCCTCTCACCGACTTGGCAACGAACCTGGAAGGGACGATCCGCCATCGACGTCGCTCCGCCCCATCAAGAGATCAAACGGCGCATAGTCATCGGTCAGAACCACGCCTTGCGGCCATTCGGTCTCTCGCCTGGTCGCCAGCAACGCCGGCAGTTCAAACGGCAGCCGCCGTTGCGCAATCAACCCCTCTACTCGCGCCGCAAATTCCGGCTGCCGCATCAGCGTCATGGGAGCGCCGGCAAAAAAAATGAGGTTTTCGGCCCCAGGCAGTTTGGTTTTCAGAGGGCCCTTCGCACTATAGGACTCGAAGACGGGAAAGACGGTTCGGAACGTGGACACCACGGCTTCCGCTCTCTGGCGGTCTGGCCCGTCGCCGGTTGAAGCCAGATTCACTGCCAGAATTCCGTCAGGGCTCAGATGCATGCGCACCTCTTCGAAAAACTCCCTGGTCGTGAGGTGAAAGGGGATCAAGTGCCTGGCAAACACATCCACCCAAATGACGTCGTACTTGGCATCGGTCGTCCGCAGGAACACCCTGGCGTCTTTCACGTACACATGATGCGTGGCGGGCGGAACGTACCCGAAATGTTGCTCGGCCGCCCGAACCACCGAGGGGTCCACTTCGACGATATCGAGGTCGAGATCCGGCCAGTACCGGGACAGCCACTTGGCGATGGAGCCGCCCCCTTGGCCCAGGATGAGGGCTCGTTGGGGATGGGGAGCCAAGGCCAGCGCCCCGACCATCAACTGGCTGTAGGGAAGGAACATCTCCACCGGGTCCGCGCGCCACATGACCGCGTGAAACGTCCGGTCGAGAATCAGATAGCGCAACAGGTCCGTATCCCGGACGCGGATCTGTTGATAGGGACTATCCTCCTGATACACCGGCGCCGGCAGAACGAGGTCCGGATGCAGCGCCAACCACCCCAAGCCGAGGCTGCCGCTCACCAGCGCGAGGCTCCCGATCGCTCGGACCGCCGCACGTGCGCGGACGGCCACGGCGCGCCACCACCAGAGACACCCGAGCGCAATTTGCACCACGCCTAGGACCGCCACCATTGTCATACTGCCCAGCCAGCTCAACAGAAAAAACGCCGTCCCCCACGTTCCGACAAGGCTCCCCATCGTGGAGACCGCGATCATCACCCCCGTGTGCCGGCCCAAATGCCCCATGTCCGCAATCGAGAGACGCAGCAGCGCCGGAAGAGCCCCGCTGAGTCCAAAGGCCGGAGGAGCCAGAAGAAAACTGGCCGCAAGGCAAGGGCCCCCTCGCGGGTCCTGAATCCACTCTGCCACGGCGAACATAACCGGATGTCCCTTCCACGCCAACAGGAAAGTCCAGGCCCCGGAAGCCAACAGGAGGCCGGCCAATACCGCGCCGCCGGGGTAGCGGTCCGCCAGCCAGCCGCCCATCGCGTACCCGCTGCTCATCGCCGCCAGGATCACCCCGATCAGCGCGCCCCAGACAAAGAGCGAGTTGCCGAACACCGGGGCCAGCAGCCGGCTCCCCAAAATCTCCAAGGCCATCACAACGGCCCCGGTGATGAACGCGGTCGCAAAGAGCCACAGGCGGGACCAGGCCTTGCCGGATGGAAGTGTCATGGGCGAGACAACCAGGAGATTCTCTGGAAGGGGAAGGGATAGAAAGGCAGCATGAACATGTCGATCGGAATCAGAGCGTTCCCCAATTCTTGAAATAGCGCAGGAGGTCTCGAACGGAAACCATCCCGACGATGGCGCCATCTTGGGTGACCGCCAAGTGCCGGATGCCCTTTTCCGCCATGAGGTCGCTGGCTTCATGGGCGGAGCGATCGATCTCGATGGTAATCACGGGGCTGCTCATGACCGCGCGCACCTCCGTTCGAGCCGGATCAAGCCCCAAAGCCATGGCCTTTCGCACCAGATCGGCTTCGCTCACGACCCCCAGGTAGGAGCCGCCGGCATGCACGAGCACGGCGCCGACCTTCGCCTCGCGCATCAGACCCGCGGCCTCCGCCAACGTCGCATCCGGACTGATCGTCCGAATCTGGCGTCGCATCATGACGGCCAGAGGCCGTAACATCGCCCCGCCTTGTATCGCCACGGACCACACCTCCCCGGCCTTGCGCCCAGCCTTACAAACTAGGGTGCGAAATTGTACTGGACCGGCCAGAGGGTGTCAATTACATGGATGCGACGACGAGGCGCGCGGCCTTGCCGCGACCTCGTCGTCGTGAAGAAATCAGAACAGGACGACGATCACCCTGCATGCTTGCGACCTAGAGGGCTCCTTGCTATACTTCGCCTCTGATTACACGCCCCTTTCCGGCGAGGAACATCGGGGCACATCCTGAGGTAAGGGTCCCATATGCAAATCAGCATCATCGGCACAGGGTACGTCGGTCTGGTCACGGGAGCGTGCTTTGCCGAGTTTGGCCTCAACGTCACTTGCATGGATACGGATTCCAGGCGGATCGGGAGACTGGAAAAAGGCGACGTCCCGTTTTACGAGCCGGGGCTGACCGCACTGGTCAATAAGGGGCTTCGAGAAAACCGCCTGACCTTCACGACCGATATCGCCAAGGCGGTCGGCCAGGCCCAGGCCATCTTCATCGCGGTCGGGACTCCCTCACGGACAGACGGATCGGCCGACCTGTCCTATGTCGAGGAGGTGGGGCGAGGGATCGCGAAACATATGACCGACTACAAGGTCATCGCCACAAAATCGACCGTTCCGGTCGGCACCGGTGAGAAAATCCGCGACGTCATTCGCGCCCATCAGTCCACCCGCTGCCGATTCGACATTGTCTCCAACCCGGAATTCCTCCGCGAAGGCTCGGCCATCGAAGACTTTCTGAGGCCCAATCGGGTCGTCATCGGCGCCGACAGCGACGAGGCGGTCGCGATCATGAAGGACTTGTACCGCCCCCTCTACCTGATCGAGACCCCCTTCGTGATCACCGACATCGCCTCGGCGGAAATGATCAAGTATGCCTCCAACGCCTTCTTGGCCACCAAAATTTCCTTCATCAACGAGATCGCCAACCTCTGCGAGAAAGTCGGCGCCGACGTGCAGGTGGTGGCCAAGGCGATGGGGCTGGACCACCGGATCGGGTCCAAGTTCCTCCACGCCGGACCGGGATTCGGAGGGTCCTGCTTTCCCAAGGATCTGGCGGCCCTGATTCAAATCGGCGAGGCGGCCGGACTGGAGATGCAGATCGCCGAGGCGGCCGCCAAGATCAACGAACGCCAGCGGCTGCAGATGGTGGACAAGATTCGCGACGCGATGGGCGGACTCAAGGGAAAAACAGTCGGCTTGCTGGGACTCTCCTTCAAACCGAACACCAATGACTTGCGGGAATCCCCCGCGCTGGCGATCGCGGAGCAGTTGCTGGCTGCAGGATGCTCCG
Source organism: Nitrospirota bacterium (assembly GCA_016201805.1). Lineage (GTDB taxonomy): Bacteria > Nitrospirota > Nitrospiria > Nitrospirales > Nitrospiraceae > SCVQ01. Next base: position 13,221 of record JACQCB010000105.1, read on the forward strand.
TCCGCGCCCACGATCCCGAAGCCATGGAAGAAGGGATCAAAATCTTGCCCGCGATGATTCCCTGTGCAGATGCCTACGATGCCGTGCAGGGCGCCGACGGGCTGGTCTTGCTCACGGAGTGGAACCAGTTCCGCAACTTGGATTTTGAACGGATCAAAAAGGCGTTGCACCGCCCCCTGTTCATTGATCTACGCAACGTCTACGAACCGGACCGCATGGCCGCGCTGGGCTTTCACTACGTCTCGGTCGGCCGACCTTCAAAAATCCCCCAGGCCAAAAGCCCGAAGGCCGGCGCGTGAGCCCAGCGTCTCAGGCCTGGGCTCCCAGTTGCTTCACCCCATCGTCTTTCGGTTTGGGTTTGTAGCCCATCCGGTCCAGCACCTTCATGATCCGGCCCTTGAGCCGCTCATCCGCCTCCCCCAGCGCCACGGCCAGGGGCTCCACGGCCGGCTTGCCGACCTTGCGGATGATCTCGGTTGCGGACTGACGCAATTCATCTTCCTCCGACACCAGCAACGGAATCAGCGGGGAGACCGAAGCGGCTCCCAACTTGATGAGTGAATCATAGGCCCGTTGCCGGACGTCTCCCACTTCATCGGACAAGGCCTCGACCAACGGCTTCACCGCCCGATCGTCCTTCAGATCCCCTAATGCTTCCGCCGCGTACTTACGGTTGAGCCAATGAGTGTCTTTCAGGTCCAGCAACATCGCATCCGCCTTCGCCGTGTTCGGATCCTTCGAACGGATCCGGAAGCTCTTTGCAACGCGCTTGCCGCCTTCTTCCACGACCCGGATGGTCGCCCCATCGCCTAGCTTGATTTTCTGGAGGTCCGCCAGCGCCTCTTCCGCAACGTCCAGAATCACCGTCTTGCCGTCGTACGCCAGCAACTCCACTTCGAGTTGCTGGGCTGCCAGGTTCACCGCCACCACCTTCTCGGTGACCAGATTAAACCCGTCTTGCTTGGCCCCCCCCTTGGGGCCGATCTGGATCAACTTTGTCGGTTGCTCGGGAGCTTGATCTGCCATGGTTGCTCTCCAGCCTTTCCTCGCTAATTGGTTGCCTGGGGTTTCCAGCCGAGGCTGGCCAGGGCGCCTTCCACCGTCTCCTGCACCATCTCGTTCTCATCTTCCAGTAACGGAACCAGGGGCTCCACGGCCCGCCGGTCGCCCAACCTGGCCAAGGACTCGGCCGCGTTCCGTCGCACCAGCCAGTCTTCGTCTTTCAACACCTCGATCAAGGGATCGAGGCTCCGCGGATCA
>JACQCB010000135.1 GCA_016201805.1 Nitrospirota bacterium
GTCCGGGACGATGGTGGCCGACTCGATGGTCGGGCCGAACGAGTCGAAGGTTTGCACCAGGACCGTCCCATGGTGGTGCCCCACCACAAATCCTTCGGTGGAATCCAGGTCGCCGGTGAAGTTGGTGGCGGGAATGAGCGTGATGGGGAGGTCTTCGCGGAGGGGCGCCGTTGCCGGCACCTGGAATTCGTAGAGGTGGAGCGTGCCGGCCGTGGCAATCCACCGGCCTCCGGTCGCCGCGATCGGCGCGTCCAAGCCTCGCCCTGCGGCGCCGGCTCCTTCCTCAGCCAGTCTCTGTGAACAGTGGTGGAGCAGGTCAGTGAGTTTCACAGGGATACACTCGGTTTGTTGGCGCTTCGTTCACGGTGGCGTCACTTTCGTAAAGTTTCAACCAGGCAAAAGGCCACGCAGCCGAGCCCGCCGACTCCGGGGGTGCGGTCCGTGGCGCATTGGCGGCGATTGCTGCAGGCGGTGAGTTGCGGCAGCTGGTCCTCCAGGTCCAGGTCATCGAGGACATAGGCCAGAATCTGCTCATCGGCACTGTCTTGCGGGGCCGACAGGACGAGCACGCGGCGGCGGGTGTCGTCCTCCAGGATTGCGGCGCGTGTCGGGTCGCCGGTCAGAGGCCGAGCCACCCGGATTCCTTGCAGGACCACGACTTTTTTGACCAGATCGTCTGGCGGTCTGATCGCTTTGCTGCTGAGCCGGATGTTCAGGGATGACAGGTCCAACGGTTCTCGCGCTTCTCCCTGACCATCCAGGGCATGGCTGGGCCACGGTATCCCGATCATCCCCAGGATCGCGATGCACAAAACGGTGAGCTCGAAAGGGCTTGCAGCAGGTCTGGTCCGCTCGGATATCGGGGCGTGGGGAAAAATTTGTGGGGCCGAGGACGTGTTGTGCGCCATACAACCGGGCATCTTAGCGTAGGGGTGTCAGGCTGTCCAGCCGCCCCGGCCGCAGTGCCGGGGAAGGGGACAATGGGCAGAGGGACGATTCGGCCCGATGGAGCCCCGTTGGCATTTCCGTCTTCCGGTTGCTTTGCATTGACTTTTGCCGGTGCGGCCAGTATGATTTTTCTTTTCTAACAGAAGGGGTTACGGTTATGAAAGTGATTTTGCAAGAGAACGTGGAAGGGGTTGGGCATCTGGGGGACCTGCTGGAGGTCTCGGCTGGCTTTGCGAGGAACTATCTGCTCCCGCGCAAGAAAGCGCTGGAAGCGAATCCCCGTAGCGTCAAAGCGCTGGAGCATACCAAGCGCGTCATGGCGGAAAAGGCCAAGAAAGAGAAGCTGGAGATCGAGGCGTTCGCCAAGAAGGTGTCGGCGGTGTCCCTGACCCTCCCAGCTCAGGTCGGGAAGGACGACAAGTTGTTCGGCTCGGTGACGAGCAAGGACATTGCCGAGGCCTTGGCCGAGCAAGGGTTCACGGTGGACCGGAGGAAGATTCAACTGGCGCAACCCATCAAGGAGCTGGGCACCGTCGCCGTGGCGGTGAAGCTGCATCGCGACGTGACCGCCACCATCTCGGTGCATGTGGTGAAGAAGCAGGAAGCTCCACAAGACAGTGTTGAAGTGTGAGTTGTGAGTGATGAATTTCCGGCTAACTCAAAACTTAAAACTAGAAACTTCTTTATGAAAAATGCGGTAGGTTCCATGAAGGCTTTGAAGGCGACCGATCCGGCTGTCTTCGAGGCGATCCGGAAAGAAGAGAAGCGGCAAAAGGAAAAGTTGCTGCTGATTGCGTCGGAGAATTTCGCCAGCCCCGCGGTGTTGGCGGCCCAGGGCTGCCTGATGACCAACAAATATGCCGAGGGGTATCCAGGCCGGCGCTACTACGGGGGGTGCCAGCACGTGGACACGGTGGAATCGCTGGCCATCGAGCGGGCCAAGCAGATCTTCGGCGCCGAGCACGTCAACGTGCAGCCACACTCCGGTTCGCAGGCCAACATGGCGGCCTACTTGTCGGTGCTCAAGCCCGGAGACGTGATTTTGGGTATGGATCTGGCGCAGGGGGGGCACCTGACCCACGGCAGCAAAGTGAACTTCTCCGGGATGCTCTTTCACTCGTATTTTTACGGGGTGGATCGCAGCACGGAACAGATTGATTACGACGCGGTCCAGCGTATTGCGGAGGAATGTCGTCCCCGCATGCTGGTGGTCGGCGCCAGCGCCTATGCCAGGACCTTGGATTTTCCGCGGTTCCAGAAGATCGCGCAATCGGTGGGAGCCTACCTCATGGTGGACATCGCCCACATCGCAGGCCTGATCGCCGCCGGCCTCCATCCGAACCCCGTACCCTATGCCGACTTCGTGACGACGACCACGCACAAAACCCTGCGCGGCCCGCGCGGCGGTATCGTGATGTGCAAGGCGGAGCATGCCAAGGCGGTGGATAAGTTCATTTTCCCAGGGATGCAGGGTGGTCCGTTGATGCACGTGATCGCGGCCAAGGCGGTGGCGCTACAGGAAGCCCTGTTGCCCAGCTTTCATACCTATCAGCGGCAGGTGTTGGCCAATGCGAAGGCGCTGGCTTCGGGGCTCATGGAGCGCGGCTATCGCGTGGTATCCGGGGGCACCGATACGCATCTCATGCTCGTCAATCTGGGCGTGAAGGGCGTCACCGGCAAGGAAGCCGAGACGGCGCTGGATGCCGCCGGCATCATCGTCAACAAGAACACCATTCCCTACGACGAGAAGCCACCGGCAGTGGCGAGCGGGATCAGGTTGGGGACGCCCGTCGTGGCCACGCGCGGCATGAAGGAAGCGGAGATGGGGGAGATCGTCGGGCTGATCGACCGGGTCCTTCAGAAGCCGCAGGACAAGCGGGCGCAGCGGGAAGTCCGCAAAGAAGCCAAGGTCCTCTGCAGCCGGTTCCCGATTTTCCACCCCTACGACGCGCCGCCGGTCTAACGCGGCCGATGAGGATACCTCTCCGGTGAAATGTCCCTTCTGCGACGAAAACGAAGATAAGGTCGTGGATTCCAGGACGGCCAGGGAGGGGGAAGTTATCCGCCGCCGCCGGGAATGTCTCGCCTGCAAGCGTCGCTACACCACCTACGAACGGGTCGAAGAGAGCCTGCCGGTGGTGGTGAAAAAGGACGGACGGCGGGAACCCTTCGATCGCATGAAGATCCTGGCGGGCATCAAGAAGGCGTGCGAAAAGCGGCCCATCAGCACCGCCACGATCGAGGCCGTAACGGACCAGGTCGAGAAACGTATCCAGGAAATGAGCGAAGCAGAGATTCCGAGCACGGTGATCGGTGAAGAAGTGATGAAAGAACTCCATCAGCTTGACCAGGTTGCCTATGTCCGGTTCGCGTCGGTCTATCGGGAGTTCAAGGACATTGACCAGTTCATGGACGAACTGAAAGTGTTGGCCCGTGAACGACGGGAAAAATAAGCCGGCTCCCATCGTCGCCCTCGAACGTCCCTCCCGCTTGCTGTCTTCTTTCCCGCACGACGCGTATCCATTTGCCGATGTGCCAGCTCGATGAAATCCCAGGTGCGTACCATGCGACCCACAGGGGTGAAAAAAGGCTCAGTGAGGAAGCGGCAGCCGGCCGCCGCCACCCATGTGGCAATCATCGGTGCGGGCCGTGGCGGGACCGCCTTGCTGGAGATCTTTGCGTCCGATCCCTTGGTGGAGATTGTGGGTATTGCGGAGGTCAATTCCGAAGCGCCTGGTTTGACCCTGGCCCGACGCCTGAAGGTGCCGGTGATACGCGACTACCGGAAGTTGCTGGCGCTGGAGCATGTGGACCTGATCATCGACGTGACGGGCGACTCGGCGGTGGGGATGGTGCTCCAGGATTTTCACCGCATGGGAGTCGCGGTGATCGGAGGCGCCAGCGCGAAGTTCATGTGGCAGCTGATCGAGGCCCGCATCCGTGCCACGGCCGAGATCGAAAAAACGCTCAACAAGTACCAGTCGCTCTATCGGCTCTACGTCAAGGAGGCCGGGGCGGCCGTCACCGAGGAGCGGACCCGCATCGCCTGCGAGATTCATGACGGTCTGGTCCAGAATCTGGCCGGCATGAATTTCAAACTGGACCTCTGCCAGGAGCTTGTCCGGAAGAAGCCGAAGACCTGTCAGACCACGTTGCGGGAAACCAAGGCCCAGTTGAAGCTGGCGATCCAGGAAGCCCGCCAGGTGATCTTCAACTTGCGTCCCTTGCATTACGACCGACTCGATCTGATTCCAGCGCTCACCAACTATCTGAGGTCCTACGAGACGCAGTACCATATCAAGACCGAATTCGCGGTGTCCGGCGATGAAACTACCTTGTTCCCGCGAACGAAGATCTTTCTGTTCCGCATCGTGCAGGAAGCGTTGAGCAATGTGCAGAAGCATGCCAAGGCAGACCGGGTGGCCGTCCAGTTGGCCATCGGGCGCGAGGTTTTGACGGTCACAATCACCGACAACGGGATCGGGTTTGACGTGGACGCGGTCTCGCGCGATCCCGAAAAGTGGGATCACTTCGGGGTCAGGGGAATTGTGGAGCGCGCGCGATTGGTCGGTGGCGAAGCCCGGATCGAGTCAAAGCGTGGACGTGGCACGAAGGTCATTATCAAAGTGCCACTGGGGAAAAAGGAGGCGGAGCCCAATGGAACGGATTAAGGTGCTCATCGCGGACGACCACCGGGTAGTACGGGAAGGGCTGGCCGCCATCCTGAAAACGAAGGAGAACATCGACGTTGTGGGGGAGGCGCAGGATGGGCAGGAGGCGGTCGAGAAGGCCCGGTCGCTGCTGCCGGACGTGATTCTGATGGATGTGAGCATGCCCCGGATGGGCGGCGTGGAGGCCACCCGCATTATCAAACGAGAATTCCCTCACATCGGCATCATTGCGCTGACGATGTACGAGGAGCAGCAGTACATCTTCGATCTGGTGCGGGCGGGGGCGACCGGCTATCTCTTGAAAGACACGGACTCATCCCAGATCGTCGTGGCCATCCGGGCCGTCTATCGCGGGGAGTCGCTCATCCATCCTTCCGTGGCCAGCAAGATACTCGCGGAGTTCTCGCTGCTGACGCAGCGGAAGGGGAAGAAGCCGGGCTGGGTGGAACACGACTTGACCGAACGAGAGATCACCGTGCTGCGCTTGGTGGCGGATGGGAAAACCAACAAGGAGATTGCCAACAGTCTGGATCTAAGCGAGAAGACCGTCAAAAACCACGTGCGGAATATTTTTCATAAACTCCAAGTCTACGATCGCACGCAGGCTGCCATTCTGGCCATCCGCAAGGGGCTCATCGAGTTGGAGCCCATGCCGAAACATCATTGATGCATAGCCCCATTGACGATCCGCCCAATCGAGCGGTGGGGCACTGAATCCACCCTCAGCTCTTCAGGCGTAGCGGTCTTCCTCCCATGGCAGCGCAGTGTTCGAATAGCCGCGCACTTCCCAGTAGCCGGGACGGTCGTGTTCCAAGAACAGGATCTCCCTGACCCACTTCGCGCCCTTCCAGGCATAGCGCTTCGGCACGATGACGCGGACCGGTCCGCCGTGCTCGCGTGGCAAGGGCTGGCCCTTCCATGTTCTGGTTAACAGGACGTCAGCCTCGTCGCAAACTTCGAGGGGCAGGTTCGTTGAATAGTTGTCATAGGTGGTGAAATAGATAAAACGGGCTTCTGGACGAGGCTTGGCGACTTGTATGAGATGGTGGAAGGAGACCCCTTCCCAGATGTTGTCGAACGTGCTCCAGGTTGTGACGCAGTGGAAGTCTGCCACGAGTTGGATTTGGGGTTGGGTCATGAAGGTTTCCCAGTCCCAGGCGAAGGGGGCTTCTACCAATCCGCCAACCTTCAGGCGCCACTGTTCAAGTGGGATGGTGGGATGAACGCCCAGGTCAAGGACCGGCCAGCCTTTTGTCACGCGTTGGCCTGGAGGAAGCCGGTCAATCCGCTGGCGGTGGTCTTGCATGACCCCGTCCTCAGTGAGCCCGCGTTTATACTTTGCCCATTCTTCTTTCTTGGCAATGAGTTTCTCGTTGAATTCCATTCTGCCCTCTTGGGGTGATGCCGGTTTGCCTTATAACTTCTTAGCGACCCGCATCCTGCACAGGCATTAGGCACTGTAGCAAGCATCGATTGGCCAGGCAAGGTCACCGTCGTGCTCAGGTTGTGACGGCCGGACCACCGCTAGGTAAGTACGGAGTAAGAGAGGGCTCCGCTGTGTCTTCGCAGCACAGCAAGGCCTGTTAAAAAACCACATGTGTTGCGTTTATGCAACGTCGGATATTATTTCAAATGACACGAATTATTTATAATTTAATATAATCAATGCGTTATTAAATTAACATATATTGGCACAAGCATTGCTTGAATACATATGTCTGATTGTAATATAAGGACTGTTATGCGGTATCAGCAGACCATCAGTCGATCGATCACTTGCTCAGGGGTTGGGCTTCATACTGGGCAGCCGGTGACGCTTACCCTGAATCCGGCACCGCCGGACACCGGGATCGTGTTTGTTCGGCACCATGCAGAAGGGGCGGTCTCGTTGGGAGCCTCAATTTGCAACATGGTGCCGACAGAGCTCTGCACCGCCTTGAGCATCAATGGGACACAGATCAAGACGGTCGAACATGTTTTGGCGGCTCTGGCTGGCTTGGAAGTTGACAATGTGTATGCGGAGTTGGACGGCGGAGAAGTGCCGGCCATGGACGGGAGTTCGAGTGCGTTCGTGCGTCTGATCCGAGCTGCTGGAATTACCACGCAGGAACGGCGCCGGCCCTATCTGAAGATTATGCAGCCGATTGAGGTGCAGGAGGGTGGACGGCGGGTGATCATCGAGCCCTCTGCCACGCCGCGTATTACCTGCTCGGTTGAGTACGATCATCCGATGATCCGCAAGCAAGCCTATGTGTATGAGTGGTCGGCCTCGGCATTTGAACAAGACATCGCGGATGCCCGTACCTTTGCATTTCTGAATGAAGTGGAAGGCCTCTGGGCCAGGGGGTTGGCCAAAGGTGGCTCTCTGGAGAATACGATTGTACTCTCCGAGCAAAACATCCTCAACGAGTCCGGGCTTCGCTTCCAGGATGAGTTCGTCAGGCACAAGGTCTTAGACCTGATTGGTGATCTGGCTCTTCTCGGAGTCCCGTTCATCGGGCACCTCATCGCAGATCGGTCTGGGCATGCCCTCCACGCAAAGCTGGTGGAAAAGATCCTTGAGCGGCCGGACAGCTGGGTGTTGCTGAACACCGAGGAAAGTTCTGCTGTCGCACATAAGACCGCGCCTCTTGTCTATGCCCATGCGGCTTCCCTGCAAGCGTCTCCCGCACTCTAGGTTCGTTCACAAATTCCTATCGATCGCCTGATTCTTCTGCTCCTTGCCCTTGCGCAAGGTTGCGTGGCGTTTGTGTCAGAAGTCATGCGGCCGCACGAAATCCTGCTAGCCGATAGGCGGGAGGTCTGATTTTCAATGAGAAACTGATGTGAGGCAATAAAAAAGGCACCGGGGGTAAGTGGCCTTACCCCCGGTGCCGTAACCATGGAGGGGTTACTTCTTCTTCTTCTTCGCAGCCTTCTTCGTCGCCAAATCACTCACCTCCTTTCACAATCTAAAGGGTAGGGTTGCCAGGAATCCTAGACTGCCTTCGTCAGCACTTCTTCGAGCACATCGAACGTATTGGGGCCGACCTTCTTGAACCGTTTATCGCGCTTCAACGAAGTCGCGACCGATGTGAGGGGAGTTTTCCCCTTGATCTGCATGCCTCCTTCAATGAGGCGCTGCAAAAGTTCCTTTGCATGCATGGCGCGTCGTGCCTCACGCAGGATCCGGTAGGCGGCTTCCGGAACGCTCATGGCGACATATTTACTGCGGCCAAGCAGAATTTCTCTGGATTGATCTGTAACGTCGACCGCCAGCGGGCGAGGCCCCTTCTCGTCGGTGATAATTTGGCTAGACAGACTGGCGAGTTTTGCTTTATCGGCTTCAACGCGATACAGCGTTTCGGCAAGCTCGAGATACTTCTTAATGGTGGCAATTTCCTCTTCCAGTCGCCCGCGTTTCTTTTCCAACTCTTGCAGGCGGTTTTTATACGCACCGATGCGCTGGTCAAGGCCGACGAGTATGTCCTTTAATTCTTCCACAAGCAAAGCCTCTTACGAGCATGCTTGCTTTGTAGCATAGCTTTAGAATGTTGTCAAGAATATTTTCACATAGTGTGCTTGCATTAAAAATATCATTATAAAAACACTCACATTATAGATACATTCATGTGCAGTGAAAGGATGCACCATTGTGGTAGTATATCGTAACGATATGATTTTGCGAGGCTATTTAAATAGTCAAGATTCTCGATGTTTTAGTACTGGATTAGTTACTGTCCCATAATATTAGGTAATTAAATGTAATGCAAAAGCGTGGTGATGGAATGTAACAGTTTCACTGGATCGGTATCTTTCCAAGCAAAAATCGCGTCTTTTATAGAAATCAAGGAGGTTTCGATGGAAAAGCAGGCACTATGGGGGATGCTCTTTATGGTGACCATCGTTGCGATGGCCGGGTGCAGCCACCACGGCATGGGGCCGCATGGCCGGGCCGACGTGGATTATGCGGCCGAGAGAGGGACTAAGGAGATGTCGGCCTTAGTCGAGAAAACGGTTCAGGACCAGGAGAAAGCCGGGAAAGTGGAAGCGCTTATCGGGGAGATCGTCGAAGAGGTCAAGCAATCGCGTCAGCAGGGTCGGCAGTTCCATCGCCAGCTCTACGACTTGAACGCGAATTATGAGGCGACGCCGGAGGACTTCACCAAAATTCTGGATGAGTTGAACAATAACAGAATGCGCGCGGCGACAAAGATTCTCGGGCTGCGGTTCAAAATCAAAGAACTGCTGACAGCCCAGGAGTGGAAGGCCTTGTCAGACGGGATGAATAGTTACCGCAATCGCTACTGGCAGGGCACGGATACGTCCGAAGGCAAGAAAGGGTAAGCGATAGGCCAGGTCGAAAGCTGGCATAGGGAGAAAGGGGGGCGGCGCTTCAACTGACCGAATCCAAGACGGCCAGATCGGCCGTATGGTTCAGGCACAATAGGGCTGCCGCATTGCCGTCCAAGTGGAGCGCTGTGAGCGATGCGTGATCAATGCGCATCTGACGGATGTGCTGAAGATCCAACCGGAGGTAATGGGCGAGGATCACACGGACCACGTCGGCATGGGTGACAACGAGAATCGGATCGGCGGCAGGAGGGGTGCTGGCCCGCTCGATTGCCGCCACCGCACGTGTTTGGACTTCGCCCAACGTTTCGCCGCCGGGTGGCCGAGCCTCCTGCGGTTGACTATAGAGGTTGCGGCGGATGATCTCATCCGTCAAGTCTTTCCAAAACAGTCCCTCCCACTGCCCCACGCCAATTTCGGTGAGTCCGCGATCTGTTTGGACCCCCACGTTTAACGCCGTTCCCAGGATATCGGCCGTTTGCAGTGTCCTGCAGACCGGGCTCGAATAAAGTGCCTGCATCGGTCGGTTCCTGAGCAATGTGGCCAGACGCTTGGCCTGGGTCTCGCCGGCTCGGTTCAACGGAACCGGCCGTTCTCCCATGATCTGCCCGCTGCGGTTCCAGTCCGTTTCCCCATGTCTGACAAGCAAAATTGTAGGCATCGTCCTCCGGGATGGCTTAAAGGCCTGCGGGGTGCGGTGTGGTCTTGTCTGTGCCGAGCTTCACGCTTGTCCAGGTCTTCGCACCGTCCCGACTGCGATAGAGCCCGCTCCCGTTCGTGCCGACGTAGAGCGTGAGAGAGTCAGAGGGACTCATCGCCAGGGTGCGGATATTCAACGTCTCCAAGCCTTGGTTCATCGCCTGCCAGGTCTGGCCTCCGTCAAGGCTTTTTAGAATTCCGGCGCGGCCGCCGGCGTACACGACGGAGGGGATGGCGGGGTCCAGCACGAGGCAACTGATGTATTGATCCGGCAAGGACAAGCCGATGCGGGTCCAGGTATCGCCTGTATCGACAGTCTTAAAGAGCCCTTTCGTCGTGCCGGCATAGACGGTGTCGGGATGGTGGGAATCGATCACAAGGGCATTGATGCCCAAGGCCATCGCGGCGTCCAGAACCTCGGCGGGGATGAGGCCGTTGTTGATCTTTTGCCAGGTGGCCGTCCCGTCAGTGCTGCGATAGGCACCGCCGGTGGTCCCGGCGTAGAGAATGTGGGGCCTGGAGGAGTCGAGGGCGACCGTGACCACAATGTGCACTTCCTTCATGCCGGACATCCGCTCGCGCCACTCCCGCCCTCCATCCGTGCTGCGAAAGACCCCGACCGTCGTCGCGGTGAACATCGTTGCGCTGTCTCGAGGGTCGAAAACAAACTGGTTGACGACCGAAATGTGTTCCTTGAGCCCGACGTTGTGGGGGAGCCAGTGTTGCCCGCCGTCCGGGCTCTTGTAGACCGCGTCCGTCATGGTGCCGGCGTAGACCGTCGCCGGATGTTGCGGGTCCAGCGCCAACGTGAGCACGCGGTAGGAGCTGAGATCAGTGGCCATGCGTTCCCAGGACGTGCCGCCGTCCCGTGTTTTGTAGACGGATTCGTTGGTTGAGACATAGAGGATGTTGGGGTTGGTCGGATGCGGGGCGATCGAAACGATGGTATCGCTGGTCTTGCCGCAGGAGCACAGGGTGAGCATGCACAATGGGATTGCCAGTCGCCCGATGCGCGACGCGATCGCCCTCACGATTTTGTTTCTGCCGGTGTGTCGTCCGGAGGAGATCATAGTCGCTGCCTGTATCGGTTGGCGTAGCCGGTCATCTGCCATGTCGGTCACGGCTTGAGCGGTGAGGTTGTCCGACCGTGGGGCAATAGTGAGAAGTTCTTCATGCCAAGGCTTATAGCACGCAGATGCCCAAGACGCAAATCGCCTGTATTGAAAGGGATTTTAGCGAATTTTAAGGTGCTGTGAGATGTGGCAGCGCTGTTGACATTGCGCGAGACCATCGGCTATCGTGGGGTATGCAAATCGAGCATGATCGGACTCCGTCCGGAAACAGTCTCTTCCACGTGCCGGATCGCTTTCCGATATTCCCCTTGCCCAACGTCGTCCTGTTCCCCCGGCTGTACCTGCCCCTGCACATTTTTGAGCCGCGGTATCGCCGCATGGTGACGGATGTGGCATCTGGCGGCCGGTGCATCGGGATGACCGTGCTCAAGGAAGGTTGGGAACAGGATTATTACGGCAACCCGCCCATTTTCGACGTGGGCTGTGTCGGACGTCTGGTCACCGTGCAAACATTGCCGGACGGCCGATTCGACATCCTCCTGCAGGGGCTGCACCGGTTCGAAGTCCGCGACCAGTTCTACGAAAAGGGGTATCGGGAGGCCAAGGTTGCTCTCAAGCCGGACCAAGCCGGGGCGGCTTTGGACCCCGCCGTTCGGGCCGAGCTGGTCCATTCGCTGAAAACCTATCTGAGTGTCTGCGAGGCGGGGCTGCAATGGCAGGGGTTGCTTCGCCAGGATGTCGACGATGAGATTTTCGTCAACAGTCTGTCCACCTATCTGGACCTGACCTCCCTTGAAAAGCAGTTCCTATTGGAAGCGGACGGCCTTCTGCAGCAGGCGCGTCGGCTGAACGACTTTATTCAGTTCAAACTCGACGAACGGGGCAGTACGAAAGGCTGGAGCTGATGGATCGGGCGGTTGCCATTGACGTGTCCAAGTTGGGGAAGGTGTACGATGGAACCACGGCCATCGAAGATATCTCCTTCCAGGTTTTTGCCGGGGAGATCTTCGGCTTGTTGGGGCCGAACGGAGCCGGGAAGAGCACGACCCTCCGGATTCTGATCACGTTGCTGCGGCCGACCTCCGGTCATGCCTTGGTGCTCGGCCATGATGTGGTCCGGGAGGCCGAGCAGGTCCGCCGTCTGATCGGCTATGTGCCCCAGGAACGGGCGATCGACCGCTTCCTCACCGGCCGCGAGCACCTGTTGCTGCTGGCCGATCTCTACCACCTGCCCAAGGCCGAGGGGCTCCGTCGAATCGACGAGCTTTTGCGGCTGGTCGATCTGGAAGACAAGGCGGACCAGCCGGCCAAGACGTATTCGGGAGGGATGAAGCGCAAGCTGGACATCGCCTGCGGCCTCTTGCCGAATCCCAAGGTCGTGTTCCTCGACGAGCCGACGCTCGGGCTGGACGTGCAGAGTCGGCTCCGCATCTGGGACTACGTCCGCCGTCTGAAGGAGCGCGGCATCACGGTGGTCATGACGACCAAT
>JACQCB010000137.1 GCA_016201805.1 Nitrospirota bacterium
ATTCTCTTGAGCCCAGTGGCCCTCCTGCTCGCCGCCTTCTACCCCTTTTCCAAACGGCTCCTGCACATCCCACAAGCTGTCCTCGGCATCGCCTTCGGTTGGGGCGTCATCATGGCCTGGGCCGCCGTCAGAAACGAGTTGGACGCTCCGGCCTGGCTCCTCTATGGCGGGACGATCTGCTGGGCTGTGGCCTACGACACAATTTACGCATTGCAGGATCGCGACGAGGATGCGTGGGTCGGGGTCAAGTCCTCGGCCCTTCTCTTCGGTTCCCTGACCTGGCTGGCGGTGGCGCTGGCCATGGGTGGGATGCTGGTCCTGCTCGGCGGCGCCGGCTGGATGCTCGGCCTAGGCCCGCCGTTCTACGCGACCCTCGGCGCGGTCGGCGTATTTTTTGCCCGCCAGGTCACACAACTGCGAGGCCCGGTTTCTCCGGCCCAGGCCTTCACCTTGTTCAAGCAGCATACCTGGGTCGGATGGGCGATACTGGCTGGAATCTGGGCTGGTTGGCTCTAGCGACAACCTGTGTGGACAGATGCGCGCCACTCCAACCGCCAGCGCGGTCCGTCCTCAGAACGTGCCCCGCTAAACGAGGGAGAGCACGCCTCGAAGCGCTCGGTCAGTGCGCGGCCTTTTCGATCGGCTTCTCCGGCTTGGGAGCCCGCAGCGTCGCCAGATACATCGCGATGGCCTTGGCGTCCTGATCGCTGATGCCGAGATTGGGCATCCGGGTCTCCGGCTTCATGCTCTGCGGATACTTGATCCAGCGATAGACCCAGGTGCCGTTCAGCCGGAAACCGGCCCGGTCCAGTGCCGGTCCAACCAGACCACCGGCATCTCCCACCCGATGGCAGGCGTTGCATCCATATTTATTGCTGTAGAGCCGTTTGCCGGTCTCCGCCAGCTTCGATGCTTCCGTCTCGGCCATCGTCAGGTCCGGCCGCTGCACCGCGGCCAATTTCGGGCGGGCGGTAAAGTTGGCAAACGCCGTCTTGCCCGCCTCCAGTTCCTTGATGGCCGCAACGTTCGCTTCCTGCTCCTTGGCTGTGGCGGCCTCATCCACCTCGACACCCTTCTTCTCCGCCTCGTCTTCCGCCTTTTTATCGGCCGCTTCAAGAGCCTGTTTGGCCTGATCGGCCTTCTGCTGGGCGGTCTGGAGCTGGTCCTGCAATTCTTTCTTCCGCGCTTCCACGTTGTAGCTCAGCTTCATCCCGTGCAGCGTCCTGACATAGGCCACGATCGACCAAATTTCTTCCTCGGAGAGGGTGTACTTGAAGGTCGGCATGGTCGGCACGGAAAACTCCTCGTCCCCGATCTTATCGCCGACTTCCGGCGTGGTATCCTTCATGTCTCGTGAGATGGTCCCGAAAATTTCCTCGTCCTTGAAGGTGGACATCTCCCCCTTGTTGGACAAATCCTTGGGACGGGGATCGGGCATCTGCCCCCAGTTATAGCCTTCGTTCTGCTGGCCATGCTCGCCGTGACAGTGCATACAGTAATGCGCGTAGAGCTTCTGGCCTTTGGAGACCTGCTCGCTCTGAAACAGCGTGCAGCCGACCATGCCAAGCGCCGCCGTGACGGTTACCAGCGCTCCGGCCAGCACCAGCGTCCGAACGTTCCCTCTCGCTCTCCTGCCTGCGGCCGTCATGTCGAGGCCCCTTTCTTCAGCTTCCGGATCACCACGAATTGGAACCCTGCCGCAAGCCCGACGGCCAGCGCAGCGTAGAAATAACCGGAATAGTCTGGCGGCGGTTCGGCGCGGAAATACCACCAGGAGGAAACGGCTTTCTGCGATCCCTTCTCCTTCGGATCGCCGAACGCGTCTTTTTTGCCGTCCCAGATGGCAAAAGCAATATTGATGAAGTCCCCCGGCTTGATCTGGGTATCGTTCACCGCGTCGGCCGTGGACAAGGCCCGCGTGAAGACCACCTTCCACGTGCCGTTCTGGTAGACTCCTTTGCCCTTCACATCCTGCTGGTCCTGGCTCTTCAAGGTGCCGAAGCCCTTGGCGTTCATGTCCAGGATCTTGGCGTCCTTGTTCTTCCAGAACCAAATGTTGACGGGACCACCCTCCACTTGGGCCATCGGTTGCCCATGGGCAAAGTGCGCTTTTTTGTCCCCGATCATGAACTCCAGCGCGGCCGCATCGTCGGGATCTTCGCTGGGGTCCGCCCACTCGATGAGGATCGACACCTGCTGGCCATCGTGCAGCCCCCGCACCTTGACGGACTGGGCCGTGACTTCGAGTATCCGGTTCGGCCAATGCACTTGGGGAGAGAGCGGAAATTCCGACGCCGGCGCACCGTTCCAGGCCGCGGCCGTGGGATCGTCCGCCGGCAGACTCCCCTTGACCAGCCCGGCCCGCACCGAGACGCTTTCCTGAGCCCAACCGGCTTGGGGCGCCCAGAGGCCGCCCACAAGGAACGCGCCAATGATCCCGATGGACCAGGGTTTCAGCCGAACCAACATCTTCATAGTCCCCTCATCGCTCCGCATGCGACCAGAGTCGGTCCAGGCAAACGCTATTCCCACGTCCTGGGTTTCTGGTGCGCCCCGTCGTATTCGCCCATGATGATCTTCCAGATCTGTTCATCCTTCAGTTCGACTTCCCAGCGCGGCATAGCCGACTTCCAGGGCATGCCTTCGATGGACAGGCCGACTCCGCCTTTCTTGATGCGCCAGAAGAGATAGCTTTCCTGGAGCATGGCGATGGTGGTGGGATCGGAGAAATTGGCCGGCGGCGGGTTGAACCCCTTGGAAGCCGGTCCCTTCCCGTCGAAATTTCCACCGTGGCAGGGCGAACAAAACGCGGCGTAGAGACCCTTGCCGGCCATCACGTTTTCCGGCGTGTTCGGGATCGGATTGGAGAGGCCGACGAACTCGCCGGGAGGAGCCGGGTGGATCGTCCGATTTTCCGCTGGGGGCACCTCGCTCGGCGCCGTGCTCGAATAGGTTTGCCAGCCGACCAGCAAGGGGAACAGCACCAACACCAGCAACCGGGCCATCTTCATCACGCCGGCTTGTCCCTCTCCGCTCAAAAAGCGGGTGATGGGGCCGAAGAACGCTTCGGTGGACTGGCCGCTGAGCGTCGCGAAGATGACAATGCCGGTAGCCGTCAGGGCCACGTACAGGAAGATCAGGCTGGCCGGCAGCGGCGCCGTGAACAGCGGCAGGACAAACTTCAAAAACAGATAGATGCCGACGTTCAGGATTGCAGGCTTGAGCAGTGAACCGCCTTTCATATCCTCCACCCTTCGTTTCCGGCCACCGACCGGCTTGCACCGGCGCCGGTCTCATGGCTCGACCGATTGCCTCTTTCGCGAGACATCCGAGTCTTCATTGCGCGTGCGTCACTGGGATCGCAGCTGCGGTCTGCGTCGGCTGCGTCACTTCGGACGGACTCACCGTGATCGGCTCTCCGCTCATCTGCTGCAAGAATGCGATGACGGACAGAATTTCGTTGTTGGACAACCCGATCGGGTTTTTGTTGATATAGGGCATGCGGGCCGGATATTCCTTCGGGAGCCCTTCGTGCCGATAGTCCTGGTAGACGTAGGCCTGCGGCTGAGTCAGGCTCTCATAGATGAACTCGCGGGTGAGCTTGGCGCCGATTCCCTTGAGGTCCGGACAGCGGGCCGATTCGCTGGGGCCGATCGAATGGCAGAGCGCGCATTGCCCCTTGCTGAAGAAAATTTTCTGCCCGATCGCGGCCATGTCGGAGGCCGTCTTGATGTTGGCCACGTCGAACTTCTCTTCCGCCGGCGGCAAGGAGGCCATCTGCGGCACTCCCAGCGCGGTCATGGAAAAGAGTCCCAGCACGATCATCACGAACCCGATCACTCGGACGAAGCGAGCCTGGATAAACAGCAGGATCGTCACGCCAAGGCCGACCACCCCAAGCCCGATCACCTGTAGCAACGCGACTTCGCTCATAAGCCCTCTCTCGCCCCCTCCAGCCTTCGCCTTCTCCCCCATTGTGGCGACCCAGAAAATGAACGCCACCAGCATGCAGAACAGGAACGTATTGAGGGACATCAAGACCGCCGCATAGCCCAACGCCGGCGAATAGGCATATTGCGAAGAATCGCGCATTACGCCATAAATGTGCCAATGCACCCGCGAGGAAGACCGCGCGTAGCCCATCAAGGTCATCAGCAGAATGACCATGACCGCGTTCAAGACCAGCGTATAGCCGGCCCTCGGCGGCATCCGGCCCCAGACCATCTCGGTGGTCGTCTTGGCGCTGCGCAGGAGCAGGGCCGTGAGCGGCGTGATCGTCAGCATCACGAACAACACGATCAAGACCTGGGCCACCGAGAAGTAGTTGATGCGCACGATGGCCGGCACGAAGTAACCCCAGACCCCCAGCACGATCACCACGATCGCCGCCACACCGAGCACCCCGCCCATGAGGGACTTGGCCACCTTGGCCCAGCCGGCCGTTTCTTCTTTTCCCGCCCGCCAGTACATGATGAAACTCATGAACGTGACCAGGATCATGAGGTTGGCCACCGTCATCTTGGCCGACATCACGCCGAAAACGCCCAAGAGCGGGTGATGCGTGCCGCCCATCTTGCGTGCTTCTTCCAAGCTGGCCACCAGCGAGTGCGGCGTCATCCAGACCCCCAGGCAGAGCAGCAGAATCACGAGCATGGCCATGATCGGCCGGCGGTATTTCACTTCAGAGCCTGGAATCCGGTGCGTGATCCCCATCCAAAAATAATAGTTGGAACCCAAAAAGAGCACCCCGATCAGCATCGCCTGGAGGATGAAGAGCCAGGAGAGGAAGCCGCCCATCAAGGTGATGCCCATCTGCTGGTTGTATTGATAAATCTCCCGCATCAGCCAGTATCCGGCGAAGGGCAACGGGAGCAGGCCGAAGACGCCGATGAAGTTCCCGACGTACCCCATCCAGTCGTAATGCTCCCGTTCCTCCGCCGTCTTGGCCGACAGATAGCGGATTCCCGCGTAGGCCCCGCAGATATACCCGCCCAGCACCACGTTGGCGATCAGCCGGTGGATGTTCACCGGCCACCAGGTTGGATTCCAGGTGGCGGCCCAGGCGCGGGCCATATCGGAGCCCTCTGCGATCACAACCGGGCTGGCCTGGAAGGTCGCCCAGGAGTTCGGCACGATCATGATGAAGAAGGCGAAGACGTTCAGGAGAAAGCCCAG
The DNA here is from genome assembly GCA_016201805.1 of Nitrospirota bacterium. Classification (GTDB taxonomy): domain Bacteria; phylum Nitrospirota; class Nitrospiria; order Nitrospirales; family Nitrospiraceae; genus SCVQ01. The sequence continues at coordinate 5,176 of JACQCB010000137.1, forward strand.
GAACAGATGCAACTTCTTCTTCCCGCCCTCCTGCATCGCGTCCCAGCCGTACCAGTAGAGGTACAGGGTCGCCGTCTCCAGCAGGAACAGGATGCAGTAGACGACAAAGGAGGGGAAAAAGATGTCGCCCAGATAGGCCATCAGCTTCGGGTAGAAGCCGATGAGCATGAACAACAGAATCCCTCCGAACAGCGCCGTCGTCGCGTAGGAGGAGGTCAGCAGCTTGGTGAATTCCTTGGCCAGCTTGTCATAGCGCTTTTCGCCCGTCTTCCATCCCACGATCTCACAGATCCAGGCGAAAATCGGCACGCCCAGCACGAACCCGGCCAGCAACAAATGCAACTGCGCGATGACCCAGACGATATTCCGGCTTCCCACAGCCGGGATGTCACGGTACGCGACACCGGCCGTTTGGCCCGGCGTATCTTGCGCCAGCCCCAAGAGAGGCGCCCCTGCGAGGGCGAGGAACACAAGCAGGCCGGCGAGCAGCGAGCCCTCTCCGCGCCCTGTGCTGGCGATTCGCCGTGGGTGTTCGCCATGGTTCAGCATGAATATCTCCTCGTTGGCCAAGCCGACGCTACCGCTTCTGTCCGCCTGCTCCCTGAGTCGCACGTTGATCCACTTGCCCTGAGACAGCTTTTCGGTTTTCTGAAGAGCCTCCGCCGGCTTGAAGGGCGGCTCAACCTTCACCGCCTCCTTCTTATACTGTTCATGGGGATGCGGGGTCGTCACCGGCATGAAGGACCAGAGCATAATCACCAAGAGGACCCCGGCGGCCGTAAAGACGGTCAGCAGGAGCGATTGATCGGCCGGCACCCGCATCAAATCCCACTGCCTGACCAATCCCTGATAGGAGGCCTCCTCGGCCCTCGCACCGGAAGCCTGCCGGCGGACGATCCAGCCGAAAAGAAACAGCCACCCGATCACCAGGACGATGAGCACGACCGCCGCTGCGCTCCCCCAGAGGGTCAACTCAATGCTGATCCGCTCCGCCACCCCCAAGCCTTTGATCGCCCCGATTTCCATGATCGAGGCGGCAACCGCTTTGGCGCCTTCCTTGGCGTAGCCTTCGATGACGTAGGCCAGAGGCAGGTACAGGATGTTGAGGAGCGCGCCTTGCCACCAGAGCGTGAGGCCGATCGAATCGGGCGGGTGCAAACGGAGCCGTTCGAGGAACACGGTCCGCGCACTGACGCCCATGGCCCAGATATCGATGGGAATCGAGAGCAGCAAGAGGATGGCCAGACCGGCCCCTTCCCAGGGGTGCAGTCCGGCTGCCAGCAGGAGCAAGACAAAGACGATCTTCGCTGGAACGCCGTTCCAGAAGGCGGGCCACGCAACCGCCAAGCCCAACTTGACCGACGATGTGTTCGAAGGCTGATCCGTCATAAGCAACGGGCCGCTCTCTCGAAATTAATCCAAAAATTCCCGATTAATGATCGCGGACACGGTAAAGAGCGCAATGCTGATCATCACGATGATCCAGCCCACCAGCGCAATGGGCCGCCTGAAAATATTACGCTCCGGGCTCCGGTCGATAAACGGTAGCGCCGCCAATAAGAGCATGAAGGCCCCGGGCAAGGCGATCGCGCCAAGAAATTGCCCGAATTCCCCTGCGAAGATTTTGAGCCTCAGCAACTGAAAGAGAAACAAGAAATACCACTCCGGCTCAGGGTGATACTCCCCGGGATCCGGCGTGGCTTCTTCGAGCAATACCACCGGCTCGATAAACGCCAGGCTGCAGATCGTAAAAAAGACCGCTCCCATCGCCACCATGTCTTTCCAAATCTGGCGCGGAAAAAAATAGTCGGTCTTGGCTTTCAATTCTTCCGAGCTGCCCCGGAACGGTCCGGCCGGACCGGCTTTTCTGAAAAAGAAGATGTGCAGGCCGGCCAACCCCATCAACGCCGCAGGCAAAATCATAACGTGGATCACGAAGAACCGACTCAACGTCATCTGCCCCGGCGTCGGTCCGCCCTTGAGAAACCGGGCCATGAAGTCTCCCACGATCGGGGTCTTGTCCATGATCTCCACCCCGACGGTGGTCGCCCAGTAGGCGCGCTGGTCCCATGGCAAGAGATAACCGGTGAAGCCGAACCCCATGACGATGCCGAAGAGCGCCAGCCCCACGAGCCAGACCATTTCGCGTGGTTTTTTATAGGCGCCCCAGAGGAAGACCTGGGACATGTGCGCAAAGACCATGATCACCATCGCCGAAGAGCCCCAAAAGTGATAGCTCAGGAGGAACCACCCGTAGTCCACTTCATGGATGATGTACTGGGTGCTGGCATAGGCATGGTCGGCGCTGGGAACGTAGTAGAACATCAGCAGGATGCCGGTCACCGCCTGCATGATGAAGATGAACAGCAAGACGGAGCCGAAGACATAGGCCCAGCGAGAACCGCCGGGCACCGGCTCGTTGAGCATCTTGGCCTGGAGGGTCTTGAGGCCCACCCGCTCGTCGACAAAGGCGACGATTTTTTCGATCGCGGTCGGTTGTCCGTTCATCAGACGATCCGATTCCTTACACGATGCGGACTTGCGCTTTCGTCCCGGCCTTGAATTCCATGTCGATAATCTCGATGTCGCCATTGGCCGCGACCCGGATGGGCAAGGGGTCCAGGGAACGCGGGGCAGGGCCATCGAGAACCTTCCCGCCGGCGTTGTAGATGCTCAGGTGACAGGGGCAGAGAAAGACCTTCCCCAGCACCTTGTGGCCGCGCCATTTATACCCGCAGCCCAGGTGAGGGCACTTGCCGGAATAGACCACGTAGGGTACGTTCTGTTTGTTCGTCCAGAGAAGCCGCCCCGTCGCGTCATGGAAGTCCATGTCCTTGCCCTTATAGACTTCCTCCAACACGGCGGGCGAGGCCTTCAGGACCCAGACATTCTTGTCAACCTCGGCCTCCAGCATGAAGGCTTCCTTGACCTTCTTTTTGTACTTGAACTGGACGCCGACATCCTCGGTCTTGATCTTGCCGGCGTTGCCGATCTTGAGCCAGCGATTGTCGAGCGGGGCATACATCGGCTTCATCAAGTACCGGAGCACGGGCACGGCGAGCGGGAGCGCGACCAAGACGCCGATCGCCTGCGTGAAGTTGGCAAAGAAGGTCCGGCGCTTGACGTTACGTTCCAATTCGGGCAGCGGGACCAGCACCTCGCCAGGCTCGACGTGCAGATGATCTTCGAGGTGGGCGATCTCGACTTCCTTGATCGTCACGAATTCGTCGCGCTTGAGGAGCGGGAACCGTTCCAAGTCGGTGGAAGATGCCCGCAGTTGAACGGCATCCTCCAGCACCGTCTCAACCTGGGCCATCGGAACCTGACGCTCCAACGTCCCGGCCCCGTTGCCTCCGACGACGATGTGGCTCACCTCATGGGAGAGGGGATCGACGATGACCTTGGTGACCTCGCCGACCTCCCGGTCGGTGCACCGCACTTTCGATTTGAGCTTCGGCTGCATACTATTTCTTCTTGATCGGCTTCGGCGTCGCGACGGCCGTATTTTTCAGCGTGGAAAGAAACGCCACCAGCGCATCCACTTCTTTTTCTTCCATCAACTCCTTGTACTTATCCGGCATCTTCTTCTTTTCGTATTCCTTTTCGAACCCCTCCGCCATCCAGCTCTGCGGGTCCAGAATCTTCCGCTTGAGCTCTTCGGGCTTGAGCAGGCTGCCGATGTTGTCCATCTCAGGGCCGCGCTTCTTGCCGCCCTCGCCGAACAGCTTGTGGCAGTTGTAGCATTCCTGCAGGTTCCACTGCTCCTTGCCGAGCGCCACCAGATCGCCCCCCGTGGCCGGAGCGCCGGCTGGCTTGGCCCCATCGCCCCCCGCCGGAGCCTCTGCAACCGCCGCTCCGCCGACGGCCTGCAACCGCGCCATGAGCGCGTCGGTCCGTTCCGCGAGCGCCTTAGTTCTGGTCAGCAACTCTTCCGCCTTGCCCTGTTCCGTCGCGGCACGCTTGGCCTTCAGCAGCTTTTCAATCTTGCCTTTTTCATCCCCCGGATCGTATTGCGGCAGGAACGACGCCCCCCCGATGTAGACGCCGGAGAGCACCGCATAGAAGGCCACAAGCGCCACAATCGCCTTCAGGCCACCGATGGGCTTCAGCGAAGGCGCATCCAACAGGATGAAGACCGCCGCCCCCAACATCGCATAGCCGAAAAACACGCTCTGGAACACCGGCGGGAAGGCCAGGGCTCTGGCCGTTCCAACCAGAATCGCTCCAACGATAATTCCGATGATGCCTTTTTTTATTACGCTCTTGATCAGGCTTGGCTGTTCGGCCATACTCCCCTCGCTGCTGACAGCTTCGTTCGATGACTCTGCGCCGGCCTCGGCCGGCGCGCCTTACTTGGCCTCAGGCGCGTGGCCCTTGGTGTCGGCGACGCGCAGCGTCACCACGATTGCAAAACTCACCACGATGTAGAACACCAGCGTAATGGCCGTGATCCACCAGGCTGAATAGGACAGCGTCGGCGTGAACGATTCCGCGGTGAAGTCCGGCATCAGATTGTAAGTGTGGAAGTATTTCCGCAGCAGTGACCGCACCGCCCCCATGAGCCCCATCGTCCAGATTGCGCTGAAGGCCAGGAAGATCAGCACGAACTGGGAGGCGAAGTCGATCTTCCCCCAGACGATCGTCCCCTGCCGGATCGCGCGGTTGTACAGGATGTAGTTCATGACCGTCACGAACACCAGCGTGAACGCCGCCGAGTTCTTGGCCGGCATCAGAGCCAGGAAGCCCCAGTCGGACGGCAGCTCCAATTGCTCCGTCGCTAAGGCTTGCGTGGCCACGAAGCCGTGCGGCGTCATCCAGATCGCATTGCCGACTACAACCATGAGGAAGCCGACCTTGATAAAGGTCCTGGAAGAGACCGTGATGCGGCCCAGCGGCGGAATGACCTTGCTCAAAATCATGGGCGCCACCACCAACGGCAGGAGCACGCCCAGCGATTTGGGATCGGGAACCGGGAAAATCGTCCAGGTATAGGTCATCACGAAAGGCAGCGCGATCATGACCAGCATCGTCAAAGCCGACATCCGGACCCGCTCCACCCCTTCGATGCGCTTCATGCTCAGCCAGATGTAGTAGTTGCTGGCCAGGAAGATCAAACCAATCATGGCCCCCTGCATCTCGAAGAACATCGAGAGCTGGTCCGCCATCATGTACGGGCAGATGGACGCATCGTAGTCGCAGAGCTCGTAGGCCAACAGGTAGCCCATGAAGGGGAGGAACAGCAACGCTCCGACGCCGATGAGATTCCCGACGAACCCCATCCAATCGTAATAGGACCGCTCGCTCTCGCTTTTCGCGCCCAGGTACATATAGGCCGCGATCAAGCCGGCGATGAACCCGCCGAAGGTGACGTTGCCCACCAACCGGTGGAAGTTGAGCGGCAACCAGCTGTAGTTGAAAATCTTATCCCACAGCGACGCCGTCTGAATGAAATCCGCCAGCGAGATGCCTTCGACGGCTTTGGACGGCGTGTTCATGAACGAGGTCGGGCCGTCGATCACGAACAATGTCACGGTCCCGATCAGGTTCAGCAAGACACCCAGCGCAATGTGACGCGCCTTCTTCTCCCCCTTCCAGGCGTCCCAACTGTAAAAATACAGGTACAGGACGATCGTCTCCGCGATAAACAGCAGGGGATAGATCACCGCAAAAATCAGGAAGAAGTGGTTGATCAGCCACGTGGTGAATTGCGGATAGGTGGCCAGGAGCACGAAGATAAAGAGGCCCCCAGTCAGGGCGGTCATGCTGTAGAGAATGACCGTGACCTTGGTCACTTCCTTGGCCAGCCGGTCATAGCGGGGGTCCTGTTTTCTATACCCCAGCCACTCGGAAATGACCACAAAGATCGGAGCCCCTAGGATAAACCCCGCAAACAAAATGTGGAGCTGGGCGACGATCCAAACCGCAGTCCGATTCCCCGTATAGGGAAACTCGGTGACCGGGGCGTTCGGAACCTGGGCATAGACAGTGGCTCCGAACACCACCAGCAGACCGAGCGTGATAAGGAAACTACGCTGCCACATTTTCATGTTGTCTCGCCGCCCCCTCTCCAGAGTCCGAATGGATCACTTGCCGGCAGCGGCAGGAGCCGGACTTGCCGCCGGAGCCCCGCCGGCCGGAGCCGCAGGAGCTGCCGGAGCTCCAGGAACTGCAGGTGCCGCACCGCCGGCATCAGGAGCCGCTGCCGGAGCCGCTCCACCAGTCGCCGCGCCACCCACCGGCACCCAGGCGTTCTTCGTCTGATCCCACTCCTGTCCCTTGAGCCCGAAACTCCGCTCAAAGGCCACCAACTTCCAACGGTCTTCTTCGGGCAGCTTGCTCTTCCAGGCCTTCATCTTGGTATTGGGCACCCCTTCCGAAATGCGCCAGAACCAGACCGAATCCGAATAGAGCTTCATGCGTTCAGCGACTCGAAAATCACGAGCCCCCGCCTTGACCGGCTTGCCGTCCTTCCCGTGGCAGCTGGCGCAGTTCACATCGGGATTCTTGGCTCCGATGAAGAGCTGCCGTCCCTCTTCCACGATCTTGTCGTCGGCAAACCACCCGGCCGGCATGTGCTTGTCGGCATACTCGGCCGGCGGCGGCGGCGGCGCCACGATCGGGCCTTCCCCTCCTTCACCGCCACATCCGACAACCGCCAGGCCAACGCCCGCTATTCCGACAAAGAAAACCGCCTTCATCCAAGTCATGCTCTTCATAGTTCCCATCCACTCCTTTCTTACAAACCGTACGGGCTTAGTTCTGCCACCGACCATCTCGACATTATCCGCAATATCCACAATGCAACGCCATGTCAGTGACGATAAAAAAGACGCTCTCCCTCAGGCCAGCTGACCTGAAGCAAAAGCGTCATCTGCCCAGATCGCCCGAATGCCACTCGATACGACGCAACCTACTTGCGCGGCCCTTTCCCTCGCTTCTGCGAGTGCCGACGCTGCCCGATCAGCCGCGCGCCCACAAAAGCCGCAACAGCCGCAAGCCCAATGCCGGCCCCGTAGTACATCCACCGCGGCGAGGCTTCGCCTGATGCGTCACACCCTGCGCCGATATTGACCGTAACCTTACGTTCCGTTTGAACATCTTTAGGATCGAATTGAGCGGTAACTTTTTTTTCCTGCTCGAGGGCGGTAATCAGAATGGCATCGCCTCGATTGTCATTATGCAGGTGCAGTGTGCCCTTATAGTATCCCCGACTATCGGTAAAGACGGTGGTGCCGACAGAGACCCGGGCATCCCTTACGATCACTTCGGCCTCCGCCGCCGGCTGACCGTCTGCCTTGCAGACGTGCCCTTCAACGGTGAACCGATGATCGATCTCATGCATCGCCACCGCGGTGTCTGGGCCATACGCAATCGACCCAAACCAGGCACAGCCGAGAGCCAGCGCTGCCGACCAATAACCCACGCCTCTTTCGTCTCGCGGCCCTTGCCCCATTGTGCCTCGGCGCCCATGTCGCCGCCTCTGCATTCGGATGCGCTCACCAGCGCCTCACCCCTCGAAAAAAACTTGCAAAAACACGGCACAAACCGGCTTTGGGCGCGACATTTCTAGCATAGGCCATAGTCTTTGTCAATAACATCTCTGCCGTCCAAAGCCGTCGCAAACGGTCTCTTTTGGCAAATTGAATTGCGTGCCCCGTACGGGCAAAAACAGGAGGCCCCTTGCACTCACACACTTCACAAGCCCAAGACAAGTTTGGCTGCATGGGGCTTATGGACAGAGGAGACTCAGGGATATGTGCGGGGGGATGGCTGGAGAAAAGACGGCTCAGAGGTACCCACGGGCTTTCGCCTCGGCTTCCGACTGTTCAGCTTCCGCGCGACGCTGTGATTCTTTTTTCGACACCCAGGCTTCCCACGATTTTCCCGACGCCGTGTCTTTGCCGGTCAACGCGATGGTGGCCACATCCTCATAGGGGATCACGCGCTCGCCGGCTTCCTCCTTGGGGAATACTTGGAGAACGGGGCGTGAGCCGGTCGCGATCCGGTTAAACAAATACCCCTCGACCGTCTCGCCGGATCGCAATTTCAGCGTGACGTCTCCACGATAATCGAAGGCCTGCTCCACCGCCTCAGCCAATTCCCTGGCTGTCCGCGGGCGATACACGCGCCCTTCGAGGACGCCAGCTTCCGGTCCATGGTTTTTCGAATCGGTCATTGCGTCACCGTTTGAGGACTACCGGGCATTGGGGAGCAAGGTGGCTTTCACGGTTCGCCCGAAGCCGGACCACGAGCCAAAGGTATCCTCGACTGCGGACGCCTCGTAGCCGCAGTGCACCATGCAATCGGCGCACTTCTCGTTCCGCCCGACCCCGTACTGGTCCCACTCGGTATCGGACATGAGTTCCTGGAAGGTCTTGGCATAGCCTTCCTGCAACAGATAACACGGCTTCTGCCAGCCGAAGACGTTGTAGGTCGGGTTCCCCCAGGGCGTGCACTGATAATCCCGCTTCCCCATGAGAAACTCCAGAAAGAGAGGCGATTGATTAAAGCGCCAG
>JACQCB010000111.1 GCA_016201805.1 Nitrospirota bacterium
AAATACGCCATGACCATGCCCAGAATGAGCGGCAAGGCGCCGGCCCCGAGAATGGAGAGGATGATCTTCTGTTTGAGACCGAACGGCATAGGCTGTGCGAGGGCAAGCCGCGCCGCCGGCTGTCGAGGACCTGTGCCCTCGCAACCGGCCGGCTTGGCTCAGGCAGACGGTTAGGTTGTGAACTGTCCCTTCATCATTTGATGCTGATCGCCCGCCTTCTTGATAGCGGCGATCAGGTGCTCCTTCTCAACCGGCTTGACCAGATAATCAAGGACGCCTTGCTTGAGGAGCGAGGTGGCCATCTGCACGTCGGGGAAGCCGGTGAGCACGACGATGGGGAGGGACGGATACTGCTGCCGAAAATACTCGATCGCGGCGATCCCGTTCACCTTGGGCATTCTGATGTCGCAGAGAATGACGTCCACGTAGACCGGGTTGTCTCCTGAGTTCAAGAGGACGATCGCCTCCTCACCGTTGGTGGCCTCGATCACTTCATAGTTGGCTTTTTCCAGGTGCATCCGCACCACCTTCCGAACATCCGCCTCGTCATCCACCACCATCACTCGTCCGAACTGTTTGCGCGGGGCATCAAACATGATCGACCTCCTTCGGTTTGGCCCTGATGGGGGAACGGCCATCGGGCTCTTGATTGGATGCTGCTCACATTCTGTGCAAGCCGTGGGCCTTTGTCTGTGGGCAAGGCGAAGCGATGGTTTTAGAGGATTTTTACGCTGGCATGGACAAGGCTGAGGAATCGCAGCCGGTGCAGCCGGTTGAATTGGCGCAGTGCCTGGTGGATTTGGATCACCAACTCTGGAGCGAAGGGGGACGTGGGCTAGCGTGAAACGGCCGGCAAGGATGGGCGCCAGGAAGCGGGTCGTGTCAGATTGCGGAGCGCATTGCGGATGTTTCGGATAAAGCCGTGGTGCTTGGCGCGTCGGATGGGACTCCGGCGGAACGTCGCCGCAAACTCCTGTTCGTTGAGTTCTTCCAGCGTTGTCAGGTTGGGCGAGAGGGTGAGCGGGGAGGGGCGGAAGGCCGGCTCATCGGTCGGCGACGCGTTGACGTTGTAAGGGCAGGCATCCAGGCAATCGTCGCACCCGAAGATTCGGTTCCCCAGCTTGGGCGCAAGCTCGGTCGGGATCTCGTCATCCGGTCCATGCCGCTCGATCGTCCAGTAGGAAATACATCGGGTGGCATCCACAACGTAGGGCTCCGTGATCGCGCCTGTCGGACAGGCTCTTATACACAAGGTGCAGGAGCCGCAGAGGTCGGTTCCCGGCTCATCCGGGTCGAGGTCGAGTGTCGTCAGTATTTCGCCCAGGAGCAACCAGGACCCGAACTGTCCGGAAACCAGGTTGGAGTGTTTCCCGATCCAGCCGAGGCCGGCCTGTTGGGCCCAGGCTTTTTCCATGATCGGTCCCGTATCGACGTACCATGTGGTTTTGGCTCCCGGCGCCAACGCTGTGATGCGGGCGGCCAGTTGGTCGAGCCGGTCCTTGAGGGTGTCATGGTAGTCCCGTCCCCAGGCATAGCGGGCGATGCGGCCATGCCCGGGCCGTTCGTCCGCCCGGTGCTCGGTGTAATAGTTCATGCCGAGCGAGATCACCGAGCGGCAGCCGGAGAGGACTTGTCCGGGGTCGGTGCGTCGCGCCGGGTCGCGGGCCATCCATCCCATGGCGCCGTGGCAGCCGCGCTGCAACCAGTCCAGCAGACGAGTATGGAGGGATTCGGACAGTGGGGGACCCGGACGATCCAAGGCTGTTTCGACGCGGCTGATGCCGACCGCGCCGAAACCCAGGTGACGTGCCTCGCGCTTGATCGCTGCTGCCAACGTCATGGCGTCTGTTGCTTCGGTGATTGCATGACCGGGGCAGGGGCCTGGGCCGAGCAGTCGAACATCACCCCGAAGCGGGCGGAGCACTGGGCGGTCTTGCACCTGTCGCAAGTGCCGGTGATGCGGGTTTTCCAGTCGGTGCCTTTGTCGTCGAAGCGGCAGGAGGTGTTGCCCCCTTTGGAGATGTTGGACCAGGGACGGGTCGTGCCGGGGAAGTGGGCCACGACGCACCCTTGCAGGAAGGGCACCACGCAACTGCTTTTCGATTGTCCCTTGGCCATGCCGAAATTGCAGGAGGATTCCGTCGTGGCCGTCGCGTCGCCGAGGGGTTGGGCGAGGGACAGGTCGAGCAGGAAGAAGCCCAAGGCGCTTCCCAGAATCGCCGACAGCAAGAGGGTCATGCGGGGTGCGGATGCGCCGGGGGCGCGGTCGATTCTCATGGGGGCCGATCCTAGCACAACCGTTCTCCGTGAGGCCACTGCAAGGCCTGGGTCGAACCAGACAATGGGCGTAAGGCGCCGACAGGCGCATGAGTTGGCCCGTTCACGCGACGGATTTTCGCACAGGCGGACGGATTTTGGCCGGTGGTGGGCTCAATAGTGCTCGT
>JACQCB010000039.1 GCA_016201805.1 Nitrospirota bacterium
ATGAACATCCATGAATTCCAGGCCAAGCAGTTGTTTGCGCAGTTCGGCGTGCCCGTACCGAGGGGCAAGGAGATCAAGACGCCCAAGGCGGCAGCCAAATGGGCGGCCGCGCTGAACAGCCCCGTGTACGTCGTGAAGGCGCAGATCCATGCGGGCGGGCGAGGCAAGGCCGGCGGGGTGAAGATTACCAAGAATCAAGCCGAGGTGCCGGGGCTGGCGCAGGAGCTGATCGGCAAGAAGCTGGTGACCCACCAAACTGGGCCCAAGGGCCGGAAGGTGCGCCGCCTCCTGATCGAAGAAGGAGCGGGGATTGCCAAGGAACTGTATCTCAGCCTGTTGGTGGACCGGGATTCCGGCTGGCCGATCTTCATCGCCAGCACCGAAGGCGGGATGGAGATCGAAGAAGTGGCCGCCAAGACGCCGGAAAAAGTGATCAAGGAGGCGATCGATCCGGCCGTCGGCTTCCAGGGCTACAATGGGCGCAAGTTGGCGTTCGGCATCGGGCTGCCGTCGCTGGAACCGGCGGTGCTGAGTCCCTTCATCGTCATGCTGGGCAACCTCTATCGGCTCTTCATGGAGAAGAACGCGTCGATGGTGGAGATCAACCCGCTGGTCATCACGACCGACAAGAAGCTCGTCGCCCTGGACGGCAAGGTCTCCTTCGACGACAACGGCCTGTTCAAGCATGCCGACGTGCAGGCGATGCGCGATTTGCACGAGGAAGAGCCGCTCGAAATCGAGGCCACCGAGCACAATCTGAACTATGTGAAGCTGGACGGCAACATCGGCTGTATGGTGAACGGGGCCGGCCTGGCCATGGCCACGATGGACGTGATCAAGCTGGCGGGGAGCGAGCCGGCCAATTTCCTGGACGTGGGCGGCGGCGCCACGAAAGAAACCGTGGCGGCGGGGTTCCGCATCCTGCTCAAGGACAAGAACGTGAAGGGCATCTTCATCAACATCTTCGGCGGGATCGTCCGCTGCGAGCGGATCGCCCACGGCGTGATCGATGCGGCTAAGGAAGTGGGGATCAAGCTGCCGGTGGTGGTGCGGCTCCAGGGGACCAACGCAGAAGAAGGCCGGAAGCTCTTGCTGGAGTCCGGCCTGAAGGTGGATGTGGCGGCGGACCTCTGGGAGGCGGCGCAGAAGATTGTGGCGATGACGGGGAAGAAGCGGGCGAAGGCGGCGACGGCAGCCTGAAGATTAGGAGCGGGGCGGACGGGTTGCCTCTCGTGCTCGTGCACCGCACACACAAGAGCCTATTGGAAGGATGCATAAGGGCGGTGCTCGGTGGACGCGCGCAATACGAGTCACCCCGTCCACCCCGCTGAGAATTGATCACCTTCGCCCTGTAAGGAGCGAGTGAAAAGACTAGGAAGAAAAGGGGAGAGCCGTGGCGATTTTGGTGGATAAGAACACGCGGGTGGTGGTGCAGGGGATTACGGGGAAGGAAGGGTCCTTCCATGCGACCCAGTGCAAAGCCTACGGCACGCAGGTCGTGGCCGGCGTCACGCCGGGCAAGGCAGGCCAGGAAGTCGAGGGCATTCCGGTCTTTAACACGGTGCGCGACGCAGTTGCGAAGACCCAGTGCGACACCTCGTTGATCTTCGTGCCGCCGCCGTTCGCCGCCGATGCGATTCTGGAAGCGGCCGATGCGGGCATCAAGCTGGTCATCTGCATCACCGAGGGCATCCCGGTCAACGACATGGTGAAAGTGAAGCGGGCCTTGCGGGGCCGGGACGTCCGGCTGGTCGGTCCCAACTGTCCTGGCGTCATCACGGCGGAGGAAACCAAGATTGGCATCATGCCGGGCTTCATCCATAAGAAGGGCGTTGTGGGCGTCATGTCACGCAGCGGGACCTTGACCTACGAAGCGGTCAACCAGCTCACCAACCTCGGCTTGGGCGAAACGACCTGCGTGGGCATCGGCGGCGACCCGGTCAACGGGACCGGGTTTATCGATCTCTTCCCCTTGTTCGAAAATGATCCGGACACGAAGGCCATCGTCATGATCGGCGAGATCGGCGGCGACGCCGAGGAGCGGGC
>JACQCB010000112.1 GCA_016201805.1 Nitrospirota bacterium
ATTCCCCAAATTTGTCGTGTTCCATCCCGGCGCGGTGATCAAGCGGCCGAAGCGGCTCGATTTTCCGCTCTTCATCAAACCGCTGACGGATGAAGCCTCCTACGGCATCTCGCAGGACTCGTTTGTGGAGACTGATGACGCTTTCGAAGAGCGCATCCGCTATATCCACGACCGGATGGAGCAGAAAGCGTTGGCCGAGGAATATATCGAGGGGCGGGAGCTCTACGTCAGCATTCTGGGCAACCGGCGATTACAGGTATTGCCGATTCGCGAGGTGATCTTCACCAAGGTGCCGGAAGACCGGCCGCGCTTCGCCACGTTCAAGGCCAAGTGGGACGAAGCCTACCGGGAACGGTGGGGAATCGAGAACGTCTTTGCCGAAAACCTGCCCAACGGCCTGCCAGATAAAATCAGCCGAATCTGCAAGCGGGTCTACCGGGCTTTACACCTGCGCGGCTACGGCCGGATCGACCTCAGGCTCACGGCGGACAACCGGATTTTTATCCTGGAAGCCAACCCCAATCCTAATCTCGCGTCCGATGACGAATTCGCCCAGTCGGCGATGAAGGCGGGCCTGAGTTACGAGGCGATGGTGCAGCAGATTTTGAAACTGGCGTGGTGAGTCAATGGAATGACTGAGGAAAAGCGGATCAGACAGATTCTCCTTCCTTTCAAGAACCTGTTTGCCATATCCAGCCGCAGTCATTGATTTTTACCCGGTTTTGGCGTAGCCTTCTGGGGATCAAAATAAACAAAGAGTCCCTTGAGCTGGAGGAGCGTTGCCATGACGAAGATCGGTTACAACGTGATGACGTACGGGCTGCTGCTGCTCGCGCTGACATGGGCGGCGGCAAGTTGCAGCAAGAAGGCAGAATCCTCCAAGGCCGCCCCGCCCGCACCTCCGGCGGCATCGGCCCCGGGCGCTCAAACTTCGGAGGCGTCTCCAACCCAAGCGGCACCGGCGACCCAACCCGACGGGTCTCTTACAACGACCGGTCTCTCCGCACCACCGGCGGCTCAAGCCCCCTCGGCGGCGTCGGCCCCTGGTCCTCAAGCATTGGGCACAGCTTCGCCACAAACCGCCTCCGCGCCTCAATCCGATGCGGCCGCTGCCAATACCAACCCAACCGACCCCTATGTGATCTCCACCGACCCGGAACTGACAGGGCGACTGGGCCGGCTGGTCGTGACTTTTCCTGACGGGGCCAACGCCAGCGGGAGCCCCGTTGACGTCTATAAGCCGGGCGAGGCCAAAGCGGTGGCCGGCGGCTACGGCAGCCAGCAACTGGACCTGCTGCCCGGCACCTATGCGGTCGTCATTTCCGGAAAACGGATCGAGGGGGTGATCGTTCAGTCCGCTCATGACACCAAGATGAAGGTGGGCGTCTTGCGCGTGTCGGCGGGGAGCGGAACCCGTATCGATCTGGTGGATTCCATCACCCAGAAGGAGATCACCGGCGGGTACGGCAAGCAGGTGTTCGGTCTGCCGATCGGAACGGTTCAGGTCAGAATCGCCGGCCAATCGGAGCTGGTCACGATCCAGGACGGGAAGATCACGGACTTTTAATGCAGGAAAGCTGCCCCACCCAGACGTCATCTCATCCTACAGTGGGATGACAATCGCCGGGCGCTCACCACAAGAAGGATCCCAATGTGAAAGCGCAAGATCGCTTCATGTCCGATCCGTTCTTCCTCCGGCTCGGATGGGCGGCGCTGGCTGTCCTGGCCGGTTGTGGCGGTCCGAGCGGGCCGGATGTCGTGCTTCAGCACGACCACCAGGTGCTCCGCGGAGCGCTGCAAAGCTGCACGGCCGAGGTCTGTACGCTCAACAGCAAAACCATCGCGCGCTCCTCGATCGACTGGATCGGCCTGCGCAGACAACCTCCCCCGCCGGGCGCGCAGAGCGCGGTGGCCGATGAAGTCCACCTGACCGATGGGTCCGTTCATTCTGGCAAGCTCGTCACCGTCGATGCTGCAACGGTCGTCATGGACAGCGAAGCGTATCCGCGCGATCGGGTCGAGTGGATTCATTTCGGGAACTCCGGCTCGGCCCAGGAGCCCCCGAAAACGGCCGAGCATGCGGCGCAATTTTGCCCGGTCGACCGCCCTCTCGGCGGACGGGTTATGATCGACTACGTGGAACGGTTTGGTCCTTCGTTTTACGTGGGCCCCGCCGAATCTCAAAACCGGATATGGCTCTGGTTTCCCCTGGTTCCTGCCTATAAACCGTACGTGGTTCAGGGCAAAGAAATGCAAAGCAGTCCCACCTCTCCCTACGAACTCGCCGCTCCGTCGCTCAATTACGAAGTCAGCACCTCCGGTTACACGAGCAGCACCAGTGGCTCCGATTGCAAAGTGCCCGCGCAGAGTAGGAACGGTTCGATCCGGTTCGGAGACTATGATTCATCCCACGTTCATCCCGGCCTGAAATTCATCCGTTTTCGCGCGCTGTATCCCGACCTCACGATTCAGGAACCGGACGAGGTTGATTCAACCTGGCCGGACCCGGGGGTATGTCGCGACCGCGCGCATCCCGACCAAACAGGCCTAGCCACACCGCCCGGCATTATGTCCTATGTAGAGATCCGGCCGGAGATCTGCGGCACCATGCCCAACAGTTTTTGCACGAACGCCGGGTACTGCAGCCTCGGCCATACGATCGCCGACCCGTCGGCGAGGCAGGAGTGCTCTCAGCGGCCGGAGAAGCACACGGTCATTCCGTTCTCGGGCACCGGAACCCACGCCGGCGAGTTCGACGACTTTCCCTCGGTTCACGTGAAGTGGGAGGTCTGCTGCGGCTGCGGCACGAGGCCCGACACGGGATCGGCGCCCGATGCAGACAAAAATCGGTAGGAAGGAGCCGCAATGATTTGGGGGTTGCTCTGGGCGGCCGGGGTGGTCGCGTTTCTCGTATTCTTTTTCCGGGGCCGCCTGCGTTGGTTATTCGTCTGGGTGTTTGGACTGGTCGCCGTTATCGCGAGCGCATTCTTACAGGACGCCCTCATGGAGAGGTGGGACGTCGGCGGTGTTGTCGAGATCGCCTCACAGGTTGGTTGGGCCCTTCTGATCTTTTCGGTGATCGTACTGGTGGCCGCCCTTGCCGCCATGATCGTCTACACCATTCGATACGGTCAATCAGACACACTGAAAGGGAAAGTCGTGACCGAGAATCGCCCGCTGACCGGCATGTCTCTCGGCATCCCCCCTCCCTCGGGCTGGTCGAAGCGGAAGATGCTCGGCGGCAAGAGCGAATTCATCACCATGGAGTCGCTGATTGACGGCACCGCCACGGTCGGTGAGCGGATGATGGCGGGCGGGATCGTCACCGCGATGATCTCCTTTTTCTTGATATTCGTCGGCGTGGGTTTGATAGCGATGAAGGAACTCCTCATATTTATTCTCTTCCCGATCATCCCCGGCATCTGGCTGTACAGGATCGTGAGCAACGTCGGGCGGGATTACCAGGAGGCAAAGAAACGAGTTGCCACGCGCGGCCGTGTGGAACAGGCAACCGACTCTGCGACGAAGAGCCGACGGCCACATCAGTCATCGATGAGGCCATGAAGCTCTGGGGCAGAATCGTGGGCGTGTTCCTGCTCGTCATGGCGGCTCTCTTCGCGGGAGTGGCTGTTGCCTTGCCGGAGGCGCGGCCGGTGTCCATCGGGACCACCCTGTTACTGATTGCGGCCGCCATCTTCGGGGTTCCCGCGCTTGTGCGGCTGTTCACGTCGTTCACCGGCGACGAAGAGGTGCTCAGGAACGGCACCCCGGCATGGGCCAGGGTTGTTTCATTCCAGCCGACCGGATGGCGGTATAACCGCCACTACCCTATCATCCGATTTGGGCTGCATGTGGAGCTGGGGGGCGCGGTCTATCCGGTCGAAATCAAACAGGCAATTGAGCCGGAGTGGTTCAACCGACTGGCCCCGGGGGTTGAAGTCGGGGTGCGGGTGGATCGGTCAGATCGGAAGAACGTCGTCATCGACACGCGTCAGCCCATTCGCTCCGGCGGCATGGGAACAAGGTGAATCGATGAAGACGGTACTGAAATGGGTCAACATGATTGACGTACTGTCCGTTGCGATCTTGATCGGCAAGCTGCAGGTTGTGAAGGACGCGGCATGGTGCAGCAGATTCTGAAACTGGCGTATTGAGTGCAAAAGCGGATTATTGGGGAAAACGCGGATTAAGGATTAGCGAAGAAAGGGCGGATTAAGGGTTAAAGATTCAAGACACTCTTTCATTGCAATCTGGCTCTGTTTTTTACCCCTTGTATCTTAGCTCTACGCTCATGAATAATGCCGTTATTACGAATCCGGAGGTGGCAGACCGATTACCCCATGGTCGATCGAGGCCGCGAGTAAGCAAGGGTCGCCACCTCCCTCAACGCCGAGCCCGAACAGTTGCCGGGGCGACCCAAGCCCGTATCACGCAAGGCCGGGCCCGCCAAGGAGTGCCCATGCCTCAATCGGAGTGTCTGATCGGCATTGATGTCTCGAAAGCGCCGGTGGATCTCGCGGTGCGCCCCAGTGGCACCCGATGGAGCAGCCCGAACGACGAGGCCGGCCTCCGGGCCACCGTCGCGCGTGTGGCCGAACTGCAGCCAACGCTGGTCGTCCTGGAAGCCACCGGCGCTCTGGACCTGCCGCTGGTTGGTGCCCTGGCGGCTGCGGGCTGGCCCGTGGTCGTCGTCAATCCGCGCCAGGTCCGCGACTTCGCCAAGGCCACGGGCCAGCTGGCGAAAACCGATGCCTTGGATGCCGCCGTCTTGGCTCGATTCGGGGAAGCGGTTCGCCCCGCCCCGCGCCCGTTGCCCGACCCCGCCACGCAGGCGCTCGCTGCCTTGCTGACCCGGCGCCGCCAATTGATCGAGATGCTCGTGGCCGAGCAGAATCGGGTGGGAGTCGCCCCGCGGTCGATCCGGGCCGACATTCAGACCCACATTCGCTGGCTGCACAAGCGTCTGGCCCAGGTCGATACGGATCTGTCCCACACCATCCGCACCAGCCCTGTCTGGCGGGAGAAAGATGCCCTGTTGCAAAGCGTCCCCGGGGGGGGGCCGGTGCTCTCGAGCACACTGCTGGCGAGTCTGCCCGAGTTGGGCACGCTCACTCAGCGGCCACTCGCGGCCCTCGTCGGCGTGGCCCCACTCAATCGCGACAGCGGCACGCGGCGCGGCAAACGCACCATCTGGGGTGGTCGGGCGGCCGTGCGCCAGGCGCTCTACATGGGCGCGTTGGTCGCGGCTCGCTACAATCCCGTGATTCGCGCCTTCTACCAACGGCTCTGTGCCGCGGGCAAACCCCAAAAGGTCGCGCTCGTCGCCTGTATGCACAAGCTGCTGACGATCCTGAACGCCCTGCTGAAGCATCACACTCCTTGGAGCACCCACCATGTCCAACCGGCTTGACAATCAAGACAGTTGCTTAATCCCTAATCCGCCTTTTCTCTTATAATCCGCATTTGTCTCTCTAATCCGCCTTGGCTTCACTTTACCAGGCCCTCCCGGCTGAAGCGGGCCTCTCATCTCTCCGCGACCTTCACTGCACCGTTTCCGGGATGAACTTCAAGGCCACGCCGTTATTGCAGAACCGTTTGTAGGTGGGCGGCCCGTCGTCGAACACATGCCCCTGATGCCCTTCGCAACGGACGCAGTGGTATTCAGTGCGCGGGTAGAGCAACTTGAAATCAGTTTTGGTCTCCAGCCGCCCCTCGATGGAAGTGTAGAAACTGGGCCAGCCGGTGCCGCTGTCATACTTCATCTCGGAGGTAAAGAGGGGCAGATCGCATCCGGCGCACGCATAGACCCCTCTCTCCTTGATGTGTAAGAGCGAACTCGAATGAGGCCGCTCGGTTCCTGCCTTTCGCAGGATATGGAACTGCTCGGCCGTCAGGACCGCTCTCCACTCCTCCGCCGATCTATGGACTTTCTCGATCTTGAGCTCCATCGCTTCGGATCTCCCCCTCTCTTTTCGGAAAAAGAGGGTTGAAAGAATCAGC
>JACQCB010000040.1 GCA_016201805.1 Nitrospirota bacterium
GAGGATTGTTTGCTCATGAGGACTGCCGCACTGTCCTTGAGTTCCAGGGCCGGTCCAAGAGTCGAAGCGAACAGCGTCAGGGCATCGGCATCAGAGGTGAGGTAGGACAGTGAAGGGGATTGCGCATGCAAGACGGCCATGAAATCGGGCTGATCGGTCCGGTTACCGGGGGGGGCTGAAAAGACCGGGGATGGGAGCAAGGCTGCCCCAACCAGGAGAGCGGAGTAGAAGCAAGCTGCCCAGGAAGGTTTCATGCCGGTCATTGAGCCACGCCGAACAGAAGCGCCAATCAGAAGTTCTTGACGGAAATTAATTATAAATAAAACAAAGTATTACTTGGCATCCCTAAAGCATTCCAAGAGGAATTCAATCGTGATCTCAAAGGCTTGTTCTGCCTCATGCTGTCGATAGGAGTCCGGGCGGGTTTCGTTGCAGAAGGCCGGAGGCGCCTTGTCGTAGGTGCGGATTTCGACGCGCTTCCCATGCTCCTTTGCGGTTCGGTTGACCTGTTCGATCTGCTCGTCGGTCACCGACCGGTCTGCGCCGGCCCGGTGATAGAGCAAGGGGCAGTAGAGGTCCTTGAGAAAATCGGAAGAACCAGGCAAGGCATTGTAAAAGGCCACGGCTGCCCGCAAGCGTTTTCGCTGACAGGCGAACTTCATGGCCAGCGCACCGCCCATTCCCAATCCGACGACGCCGTGGATGTTGCGCTTGACGTGGTCCCGCGTATTGAGAAACTCGCAACAGGAATTGATGTCTTGCAGCAGTTCCTGTTCTTTGATACGGGCTTCGAGGGCCGCAGCGACCTCGGCGTTGGCGGTCACCATGCCGCCCTGTCTGGAATAGAGATTCGGCACGAGGACTACGAATCCTTCACCGGCCAGATGGGAGGCCATATCCTTGACCTGGGAGTTGAGCCCCCAGGATTCGTGCAGCAGGACGAGGCCTGGATAGGTGCCCGTGCCTTGCGGCCAGAACATGAGCCCTTCGACTTGCGCCTCCTTCGAGATGCGCGTCTTGGCGTAGGGATCGACCGAGGAATCCGTGGCGGACGGAATCGGAGCCCCGCTCGGAAAGCGCACTGAGCCGGTGCCGATATGTTCCTTTGTGAACGGGACCGTCCGATCAGCCATGGATTCTCCTTACTGTCTTGGAATGTTGCGGCAGGGCCGCGATTTATCCCGGCAGGGATCGTCGCTGTTCAGGCAGGCAACTATAGCGACGGCCGCGTCAGCTTGTCAATGCGGCCCTATCGGAAGAATTGACGATTTTTTCATTGAATCATTTCTTCATTGAAGCAATCGTCAATGGATCAATGCATCAATTCCACTTCGCTAATTGACCGGATCATTCTGCGCCGATAGAATGACGCGGCTCACGATTGCGCACGATTGTGATGGGGAAGACCGTGACAACACCGATGGGGATCGGGCTGATCGGGCTTGGGCGTCATGGGATGCGGTATGCCAAGCATCTTCTGGAGCCGATGCCGGGGGCGCGACTGGTCGCGGTCTGCCGTCGCGATGCGGCCCAGGGCCGCGCATTCGCCGCAGCGCATGGACTTGGGTTTTACCAGGACTATCGAGACCTGATCGCCGCCCCGACCGTACAGGCGGTGATTGTCGTGACGCCGCCGTCTCTGACGAAGCCGATTTGCCTGGAAGCGGTCCGAGCCGGCAAGCCCCTGTTGATCGAAAAACCCCTGGCGACCAATGGTCCAGAGGCCCATGCCATGGTGTGCGCGGCCAAATCAGCCGGCGTCCCGCTGATGACTGCGCAGACGCTCCGCTTCGATCCGGCGGTGGTGGCGCTCAAGGCGGAACTGGCTCTGGTCGAACCGTGGCGGTATTTCGTGTTGACCAGCCGCGTGGAGCCTCGTCCGGAGGTCCGGCAAGATCCGGCAGACTACGCCGGCCGGGGAGTCCTCCTTGAAATCGGCGTCCATCAACTGGACCTGGTCCGTTTCTTCACCGGAGAAGAAGTCGCCGAGGTCTGTTGTGAACTCTGGCACGGCGAACCGGGGCAGCCGGAGTCCAGGGCCCTGGTCAGATTGCGGACAGCAAGCGGTCTGCCCGGCCTGATCGATGTGTCCCGTGTGAGCGCGGGCCGTGTCGGGAGGGCCGAATGGGTGGGGGAGAAGGGGCAGCTCATGGCCGATTGGTATCGCCACCGCCTCTGCAAGGTCCTCTCGCGCAACGTCTCGGACGAATGGACGGTCGAGGATCGCCCGACCTTGGTCGAGACCCTGACCGCTTTTCTGCGCGCGATCGAGCTGGGCACACCCATGCCGATCACGGGCTTTGACGGCCAGAAGGCCGTGGAGATCGCCGATGCCTGCTATCAATCTGCCGCGACCGGAAAGCCCGTCACGCTGGGAGTCATGCGTGATCAGTGATGCGTGATGGGCGGCTAGCTGAACACTTAATCCTGTCTTCTAAAAGTACAGGCCTGCCTCGTCGCGGTCACCCGTCACGGGTTTCAGGTTTCCGCCACGATGTGCGTGTCGGTCTCCTCCACGCCGTCGATCGTGTGTATCTTCGTGATCACCACGTCCGATAGCGCTTTCTCATCCGCTACGTTGACGAAGCTGAAGATGTCGGGCTGACCGAAACAGGGATGGGCATGCTCCACCCCCGAGATATTTTTGAGCGACTTGATGACGTCCTTGGTTTTGCCGGCCTTGACCTTGATCAAAATGTAGGCTTTGGTCGCCATGCTGACCTCCTCCTGATGTTGTTGCAGAGGGACCTGGTGCGGGCGATGATATCAGGATCGGGCGATCTGTCAATGTGTGACGCCCGGCATCTCGCGCCGTCTGGCGTCATAGACCTGGTGCAGATCCTGTCCTTGTGCAGCCAGAAGACTGCGCGCCGTCCTGAAAGTCCGGCTCAGAAGATCGAAATCATTCATGCCGACATTGTAGAAACCCAAGCCGGCCTGCAACTCCGGCCGGTCTTGCAAGGGATGCGTGGCGGCATAATCGACCATCGCTTCAAGTGACTGAGAGGTCCAGCCATCGCTTCGAAATGATTCGATGGCAGCTTCTATCTGATCTCCCGTCTGATCCCCCGGTTTGGCGGCCAATGCGTCATGGAAGAACTGCCGGACAGCCTGATTGTCGCTCTTCATGAAGGCGGACTGAAATTGAATCAACGCCTTGATGAGCCGGTTCGCGTCGGGACTGTCTTCCGGTGGGAGCGCACCGGCATCCTGGAAGACAGCCAGTAACGCCATGACGGCGCCCACCTGTTTGGCCGATGCCCGGCTTCCTGACCGGCTTCCGACCGGCCGGGAAAGGATGGTGTCTGCGGTTGTCCGGACGGTCCTGACGCCGAGATGAAACCCTTCCTGTCCAAGGACAATCGAACTCAACAGGACGAGGCCGACGGCCGGCACGACGCTGTAGCAGACCATGAGCAGCCGACGGCCGAGAGACCGCTCAGAGGAAGCTCGGCGTCTGTCGATCGGCTGAATGAGGAGATGGCCTTCTAAACGCATGGCACATTATACCGAATATCCGCGGTCGGTTGAAAAGCGGCCCCCGCGCGCCTATAATCCGCAACGTCGTCTGCCTGGTAGTGTTGCCTTACATGCGGAGCATGCCGGTGCTGGCTAAGGTCACGAGCGCTGTGCTGGTCGGAGTGGAGGCCTACCCAGTGGAAGTCGAGGTAGACATCGGCGGCGGCCTGCCCCAATTTTCGGTGGTCGGTCTGCCGGACGCCATCGTGCGTGAAAGCCGCGATCGTGTGCGCGCAGCGCTGAAGAATACCGGGTTTTCCTTCCCGGTGAAGAAAATTACGGTGAACCTGGCCCCGGCCGGCCTCAAGAAGGAAGGCTCCGGCCTGGACCTGCCGATTGCCATAGGCATTCTGGTCGCGGAAGAACGGCTCAAGCCCGATGCAGTGGCGGGACGGGTCCTGGTCGGGGAACTATCGCTGGACGGCCGACTCAAGCCGATTCCCGGCATTCTCTCGATCGGGCTGACTTGCCGGAACACCCACTCGCTGGTCCTGCCGGCCGGCAATGCGGCGGAGGCTGCGGTGGTCGAGGGACTGGCTGTCTATCCGGTCCACACCTTGCCTGAAGCGGTCGAGTTCTTGGACGGCCGGTGCGCCGTGTCTCCTGCCACCGTGGATCGTGAGGCCCTCTTTGCCGTTCCTCCAGCCGAGGATGAGGACTTTCGGGATGTGCAAGGGCAGGACCATGCCAAGCGGGCCCTTGAGGTGGCGGCGGCTGGCGGGCACAACGTTCTGATGATCGGTCCGCCCGGATCTGGCAAGACCATGTTGGCAAGGCGGCTGCCGGGTATCCTGCCGCCGATGGAACAGGCCGAGGCGATCGAGACCACGCAGGTGCACAGCGTGGCGGGCTTGCTGACGGGCGGGAACCCCTTGGTTACAACCAGGCCCTTCCGCGCTCCCCATCACAGTATTTCTGATGCGGGGCTCATCGGCGGGGGCACGGTCCCGAGGCCAGGCGAAGTGTCCCTGGCGCATCACGGAGTCTTGTTCTTGGACGAGGCCCCGGAGTTCAAGCGTCACGTATTGGACGGCCTCAGGCAACCTCTGGAAGACGGGACCGTGGCCCTGACGCGAGTCAGCGCCTCGCTCCGCTATCCGGCCCGGGTGATGCTGGTGGCGGCGATGAATCCCTGCCCTTGCGGCTACTACGGCGATCGGACGCGGGACTGTGTGTGCAGCCCCAACCAGGTCAGGAAGTACCGGGCACGGCTCTCAGGCCCCCTGTTGGACCGTTTGGACATTCATCTGGACGTGCCTCCCGTGCCGGTCCGCGAGTTGACCCAAGGGTCTGGGCGGGAAGGGCAGGCGGAATCGTCGGTGTCCATCCGGGCTCGCGTGGCGGCGGCCCGTGCGCGGCAGGCGGCGCGCTACCGCCAGGACGGCATCTACAGCAACGCCCAGCTCAAGCCCAGGCACGTGAAGAAGTATTGCGTGCTCGATCAGGCCGGGCGGGAGTTGCTGGAACAGGCGATGACCCGCTTGGGATTCTCGGCGCGGGCCTATGGCCGGATCCTTCGCGTCGCCAGAACGATTGCCGACCTGGCCGGATCGGACCGGATCGAGAAGGGACATCTGGCGGAAGCGATCCAGTATCGGAGCCTCGATCGTCGCGGAGATCTATGAAAACAGGAACCCAACAGTCCGTGAAAACCTTTGCCTGGTGGTTTGTGGTCGGCGCCACCATGTCCTTGTCCGTGATTCTGATCCAGGGGGGCATACGCGAGGTCATCCATGCCCAAGGCTCTCTCTGGGAGATCAAGCTGGTGGAGTTGTCGACGGCGATTCTAGGCGGAGGGCTCTTGGGAGGCTGCGTGGCCCTCATCCTGGAGCGCATTAAGAAGCCCTAAAAGAGAGAGGCTCTAGGCAATAGGCTAGTGGCAATAGGCAAGACAATCCGACCTATAGCCTATTGCCCATTGCCCCGAGCCCGCGACTGAAAGGAGATCATGGATATCGAGATCGGTTCGAATCTCTACCGCAATACGGACGGCACGGTGGAGATCGAAGGGGTGCCGCAGATTGCCTTGACACTGAAGACTCCTCAAGGCCCGCTGCTGGTCAACTTTGTGCTGTTCGATGAGGGCGGACGGGTCACGGTCAAGGTGGTGGACGGCACGCTGGCCTTTAACGAGCGGCGGGCGTACGAACTCACCAAAACGACCACCAGCTTGCTCCTCAAAAATACCGAGACCGGAAAGGTGGCCCTGCAGGTCGAACTCAAAGAATCAAGTCTGGTGGTCTTCAAGCAGGGGACGTTTCTGACGATGAAGGGCCATCGGTTTGACATCTCGCCGACCGAGTGGCATGTCGGAAAGCACCGGATGAGCGGGAAAGAAATCGATACCCAGGGCAAAGCCGCCGCAATCGGGTAAGCCGGGCGATCCGGCCTCAGCCTTGATCGGGCTGCTTCATTGCGCCTGCGCTTCGACCGTGGGAACGACGAGCACGCGGCCGTCTTTGACATCGACGACAGCGGTATCTCCGTCTCGAAGCTCTCCCTTCACCAGGAGTCTGGCCAGCGGCGTCTCGATATCCTGTTGAATGAGTCTCTTGAGGGGCCGCGCGCCGTACACCGGGTCGTAGCCACGCCTTGCCAAGTCCGCCACCGCCGCCGGTGTGAGCGAGAGGGGAATCCGACGCTCCGCCAGGCGCTCCCGCAGCCGGCCCAGTTGAATGTCCACGATTTTTTCCAGTTGCTCGGGCATGAGCGGGTGGAAGACGACGGTCTCGTCCACCCGGTTCAAGAACTCGGGGCGGAAGTGCTCCCGCAATTCCGAGATGACCAGCGCCCGCACCTCTTCGTAAGACGCGCCGCGTTGCTGCGCATCCAGGATGTCCTGGCTGCCGATGTTCGAGGTCATGATCAACACCGTGTTCTTGAAATCGACGGTGTGGCCTTGCGAGTCGGTCAGTCGGCCGTCGTCGAGCACCTGCAAGAGAACGTTGAAAACGTCGTGGTGCGCCTTTTCGATCTCGTCGAAGAGGATCACTGAAAAGGGTCGTCGCCGGACGGCTTCGGTAAGCTGCCCCCCTTCCTCATAGCCGACGTAGCCGGGCGGGGCGCCGATCAGCCTGGCCACAGTGTGTTTCTCCATATACTCCGACATGTCGAGCCGGACCATATTGGATTCGTCGTCGAACAAGGTGGCCGCCAGCGCCCTGGCCAACTCGGTTTTGCCGACTCCGGTGGGGCCCAGAAACAGGAAGGAGCCGATCGGCCGGTTGGGGTCTTTGATGCCGGAGCGTGCGCGGAGGACCGCATCGGCGACCGCCAGCACGGCTTCGTCCTGTCCGACCACGCGCTTGTGGAGCAAGTCGGGAAGCCGCAACAGCTTGTCCATTTCCCCTTCCAACAGGCGGGTGACGGGGATGCCCGTCCAGCGACTGACGACGAGAGCGATGTCCTCCTCGTCCACTTCCTCCTTGAGGAGCCGGCTTGCGCCCTGCTTCTCGACGAGCTGCTTCTGTTCGAGCGCCAGTTCGCGCTCCAGGCGCGGGAGTTCTCCGTAGCGCAGCTCGGCCACGCGATTGAGATCGTAGGCGCGCTCGGCGCGCTCCATCTGTTGCTTGACGTCCTCGACCTGCTGGCGGAGTTTATGCAACTGCGCCACCGAGGCCTTCTCGGCTTCCCACCGCGTTCTCAGCGCAGCCAGGTCCCGGCTCTTTTCGGTCAGTTCCTCCTCCAGCGTCTCCAAACGGGCACGGCTGCCAGGATCGGTTTCCTTGCGAAGCGCTTCCCGCTCGATTTCCAACTGCATCACCTTGCGCGACACTTCGTCCATCTCGGCCGGCAAACTGTCGATCTCGGTCCTCAACCGCGCCGCCGATTCGTCCACCAAGTCGATGGCTTTGTCGGGCAGAAACCGATCGCCGATGTAACGGTGGGAGAGCTTGGCCGCGGCCACGAGTGCGGCATCCTTGATCCGTACCCCGTGATGCACTTCGTAGCGCTCCTTCAGCCCGCGAAGGATCGAGATCGTGTCCTCGACCGACGGCTGGTCCACCATGACGGGTTGGAAGCGTCGCTCGAGCGCCGCATCTTTTTCAATGTGTTTGCGGTATTCGTCCAGTGTCGTGGCGCCGATCAAATGCAACTCTCCGCGCGCGAGCATCGGCTTGAGGAGGTTGGCCGCGTCCATGGCTCCTTCGGCCGCTCCCGCGCCGACGACGGTATGGAGCTCGTCGATGAACATCAGCACCTGCCCGCGAGCTTCATGGACTTCTTTGAGGACGGCTTTTAAGCGCTCCTCGAATTCGCCGCGATACTTGGCCCCTGCGATCAGGGCCCCCATGTCCAGCACGATGAGACGTTTCTGCTTGAGTCCCTCCGGCACGTCCCCCTTGATGATGCGTTGGCCCAATCCTTCCACGATCGCGGTTTTGCCGACGCCGGGTTCGCCGATGAGCACAGGATTGTTTTTGGTGCGTCTGGAAAGAATCTGGATTACGCGCCTGATTTCCTCGTCGCGGCCGATCACCGGATCCAGCTTGCCCTGACCGGCTAGTCTCGTGAGGTCGCGTCCGTATTTCTCCAGCGCCTGGTAAGTGCTTTCAGGGTCTTGGGTGGTCACGCGCTGGCTGCCACGAACTTGTTGGAGCGCGGCCAGCAGCCGGTCGCGCGTCAGGCCCAAGCGCCGGAAGATGCCGCCTTCGCTCGCCATGGCCAGCAACACGTGTTCGACGCTCAGATATTCATCGTGCAGCCCCTGCATTTCCTGCTCGGCGGCGGTGAGGACCTGCGACAGACGGGACGTGACGTGGACCTGGCCGGGGCCGGCCCCGCCGCCTTGGACTTGGGGCAACTTCGTCAGAGCCTGTTCTGCCGCGCCACGCACGGCCGCTACCGCTACGCCGGCCTGCTCCAGCAGCGACGACGTGAGCCCCCCTTCCTGTTCCAGAAGGGCCAAGAGCAGGTGCTCCACATCGATGCCCTGGTGGCTGCGTCGCATCGCATGCGACGCAGCGGCCTGGAGCGCCTCCTGCAGTTTGAGCGTCATGCGATTCATATCCATGGGCGGCTCCTTCTTGGTTCGGCCTGCGAATACAAACGTACGCCACTCGGGATAATCATGGCATCGCGCAAGTCAACCGACGCGGCGCGAAAGAGAGAAAAAATCCACCTTCGCAAGACTTATGAGAGAACAATCCTGATACGTGCGTCAACCGCCAGGCATTGACCGGGATCGGGAAATACCTGGAACGGGTTGATGTCCAGCTCGGCGATTTCCGGAACGTCCATCGCCAGTTGCGACAGACGCAGCAGCACCTCTTTGAGCACATCCATCGCAACGGCAGGCTGCCCCGGGAGCCCCTTGAGAATCGGATAGGCGCGGATGGCGGCGATCATCTCCAGGGCCTCAAGGTCGATAATGGGCGCCATGCGGAAGACCACGTCTTTCAGCGTCTCGACGAAGATGCCGCCCAGGCCGAACATGAGCACCGGGCCGATCCTGGGGGCGCGGCTGATGCCCATAATGACCTCGCGTCCGCCCCCCACCATCGGTTGCACGAGGAATCCATAGCTGCCTGGGGCGAAGCCCTGATCGGCTAGGCGGGATTCCATCCGATCGAGTTGTCCGGTCAATTCCCTCTCGTTTCGAATGTCCAGCAGTACGCCGCCCACGCGCGCCTTGTGAATGATGGCAGGGGAGACCATCTTGACGACGACAGGATAGCCGACCGACCGGACGGCGTCGGGCAACGCGCCGCGGGTCTTGACCGAGACGGAGCGGACCATCGGAATGCCGCAGGCCGCGAGCAGACTTGCAATCTCGCCTTCGGACAGCCACTCGCGATGGGCCTGCCTTGCAGCCGCAAGGATCGGCTCGACGGCAGGGCGCACCGATGGAAATGAGATGTTCCGCCCAGTCGGTTTCTCCCGCCAGGTTCGATAACGCAGCATGGCGGCCAGAGATCGGGCCGCCGATTCCGGAAAGGCATAAGCGGGGATGTGGTGTCGCTGAAGTTCTTCGACGGCCGACTCGACCGGAGTCAGTTGCAGGACAGGCAGAGGCTTGTCCGAAGGCTGTCGTGCCGGTGTTCGCACTACGCCCCTCGCACCCATGAAGCACCCCAGGATCGGCTTGGCCGGTTGATCGGGCCGGGACATTCGCTCGGTCACTTCACCCACGCGAGCGGCGACTTTCATGGCATCGGTCATGAGGGGAGGGACGAAACAGACGATCACGGCATCCACGTTCTCGTCGCGGACGATCCGCTCCAATGCCTGTTTGAAAGTGTCTTCCGTGGCCGAGGCGATCATGTCCACCGGATTGGCGGTGGAGGCCTCGCCGGGCAGAAGTCCTTTCAAAAAGGCCTGAGTGTCCGGTGAGAGGGGAGGAACTTGCAGCCCCAACAGCTCGCAGGCATCCGCCAACATGATGCCGGGACCTCCGGCATTGGTTAGAATGGCGACGCGGGGGCCGCGCGGGAGCGGCTGATGCGCAAAGGCGA
>JACQCB010000041.1 GCA_016201805.1 Nitrospirota bacterium
CCGGAGAAGCTAAAGCCCGTTCTGGAGAAAGCCGGAGGTCGACGTGACGGAGGGGAAAAAAACCCGCATCCGAGTCCGAACGGTCAACGGCATCTATGTGGGGGACTTTTTGATCCCTCCCATGCGCAATCGCGTCTCGGACGTGCTGAACGAAGAGCAACGGGTGTTCATCAACCTCACCGATGTCGTGATCGACGACAAGGAGCAGGCTGAACACGTTTCGCTGAACAAGAACATGATTGAGTCCATTACACAGTTCTAGTCCATCGGCCCCGATTCCGTGGGCCTCTCCTCCACACTCCGAACAACACCGTCCGCGTTCAGCCACCGGCCTTCGGGCCGCTGGCTGAACGGAGCCCGCTGAGAACGCCGTATGTCCTACTACTCTCGCTTCGCCCCGTTTCTGCGGCCCTACCTGCCGCAGATGGCCGGCGCGGTCCTGCTGATCATGGCCGTTGCGCTCCTGAACCTCACCCTCCTTCGCTTGGCAGGCTTCCTCTGGGACATCATTACGGTCCGCCGCGACCTAGGCGGCATGACGCAGACGATCGGGCTCTTTCTCGGTCTCATCGTCGCCCAGGGCCTCCTGTCGATGGGGCACAGCTACCTGACTGCCAAAGTGTCCCAGCGCATCATGGCGGACTTCCGGACGCACCTCTTCGCGCACCTCCAGACCCTGTCGCTGAGCTTCTTCGCTAAGCGCCGGACCGGGGAAATCCTCTCGCGCCTCATGAACGACGTGGGCGTCATCCAGACCACGGTGACGGAAACGCCGATTGACTCGGCCAAACAAATCGTGACGTTCATCGGCGGCGTCGCCTTCCTGCTCCTCATGAACTGGCGCCTCTGCCTGCTGATCCTCCTGCTCCTCCCCGTCTTGGTGCTCGTCGCCCGCTTCTTCGGCCGACGACTGAAAGCCCTCTCGACGTCGATCCAGGACCAGACCGCGTCCATTACGACCCTGGCGGAGGAAGTGTTCTCCGGCATCCGCGTCGTCAAATCCTTCGTGCAAACCGATCGGGAGGAGCGCCGGTTCGCCAGGCAAGCCGACCAGGCGCTCCAGATCGCGCTCCGCCGGGCGGCCGTGCTGGCCGTCTTCGTGCCGATCATTACCTTGCTGACCTTCGCCGCCGCCGCGGTGCTCTGGTATGGAGGCCGACAGGTGATCGAGGGGGCCGTCTCGCCGGGCGACCTGTTCGCCTTCGTCTTGTTTGCCGGCATCCTGATCGGCCCCTTCGGATCGGCGGCCAGAGTCTTTGCCCAGATCAAGGAAGCACAGGGCGCCATGCAACGGGTTTTCGAGATTCTCGATCAGCAGCCGGAAGTGCGCGATCGACCCGAGGCGGTGGACCTGCCGCCCGTTCAGGGACACGTGCAGGCAGTCGGGGTCAGCTTTGCCTACGACCCCAGGCAATCCGTGCTCTCCGAGGTTTCCTTCGACGCCAAGCCGGGCGAGGTGGTGGCCATCGTGGGCCCAACCGGAGCCGGCAAAACCACGCTCGTCAATCTGATCCACCGCTTCTACGATCCAACCGAGGGCGCGGTGCTCATCGACGGCCAGGACCTGCGCGCGGTGCGGACCGAGAGCCTCTACCGTCAGATCGCCCTGGTGCCTCAGGAATCGATTCTGTTCGGGGGCACCATTCTGGACAACATCCGGTATGGACGGGATAGCGCGACGGAAGCGGACGTCATCGCGGCCAGCCGAGCGGCCAATGCGCATGACTTCATCGTCGCAATGCCGGACGGCTATCAGACCGTCGTGGGTGAAAAAGGCGTGAACCTCTCGGGCGGGCAGCGACAGCGGCTCGCCATCGCCAGAGCGGTACTCAAAGCCCCCCGGATCCTGATTCTGGATGAGGCGACCTCAGCGTTGGATGCCGAGTCCGAGCGGCTGGTCCAGGAAGCGCTGGAGCGGCTGATGGTGGGACGGACCACGTTCGTGATCGCGCACCGGCTGACGACCATTCAACGGGCCGACCGTATTCTCGTCCTGAACAAAGGCCGGATCGTGGAGGAGGGCACCCACGCCTCGCTGATGGACCGGAAGGGCCTCTATCACTACCTCTACACGCTCAGGCTCGAAGAACTGATCGCCGGGAACGGATGACGGCTTATTTGACTTTTGAAAAATCCGCCTCGAATTCCGTCATCTTGCCGTCGGGGAAAAAGACGACCACTTTGGTCTTGGCGCCGGGATCGAAGCTGTCGTAGGCAAACCGAGCGGTGAACCGAGACCGATAGGCCGGGCCCTTGCCCTCATTCTTGCGCCCCTTCTCGGCCGGACTTACATCGATCGGCTTGACCGTCTTGCTCCCTTGCTGGAACGCCACCTGTACGCCTTCGGCGAAGTACTCGTCGTCCCCGCAGAGCTGCACTTCCATTTCAAGGTTCGGCATGTCCAAATACTTTTGGATCTTCTCGTCCGGCATGCGAATCTCTTTTTGCTGCTTCTTGCTTTCGACGGCCTCTTTTCTGCCGAACGATTCCAGCCAATAGCGCTTCGTGCGGAGGATCGCACTGGCTCCGCAAGAATCTTTTTCCGGGTCCGCTCCGACCCGCGTCACGGTGGACGCATGCTGCATGAGCTTCTTGACTTCTTCCGGCGTGTTGGCCTTTTCCATGGGTTCGCGGCCCGCCGCCAGGGTCTTCTTGGCCTCTTCCAACGTCAGCTTGACATCGATGGCATAGGCCGGGGCACCGGCCATCCCTACCACCGCGAGCGCGGCGAACACGACGCCGAAACAGCCCCACCAACCTGCCTTGCACCAGCTCCGCATACAAGCCTCCCTGGATAAATGGGCCACTGGCGCGCCATTGTAAGGAAACCGCCCGTGCAAAGCAACGCTGTGCCGGGGCACTCAGCCTCTCGCCTCCCACCCCTCGCCTGCGCCGGAAAATCGCGTCCAGTTCTGATAGGGCATGGTCCGATACAACTGCTCCACGTCGATCGGCACGACCAGCCCCCGTTTGCGCAGGAGTTCGGCCACCAGCCGGAGCGGCAAGCCGACGGCTGCCGTGTAATCCCCCTCGATCCTCTCGATCAGATGGGCCCCGGCGCCCTGGATCGCATAGGCCCCGGCTTTTCCCATCCCTTCTCCGGTCTGGAGATAGTCCTGCAGGTCTCCCTCGTTGAACGTGCGCATCCACACCCGCACCGTCTCCACCGCGACGTCCTCGACGTGATCGACCTCCCGCCTGAGCGCCACGGCCGTATAAATCAGATGTTCGCGTCCGCGAAGGCGGCGCAACATGCTCTCCGCTTCCGCCACGTCCGCCGGTTTGCCCAGGATCGCCCGGCCCACCGCGATTAGGGTGTCGCTGGCGAGGATCAGATCGTCAGGAAACCGGCTCGCACAGGACCGGGCTTTTTCCTCCGCAAACAGTTCGGCCTGTTTGCCCGGTATCAAGTCCTGGCAGATTCGTTCGACGAACGTCGGTTCAGCCACCTCGAAAGGGACCCGTAAGAACGCAAGCAGTTCTTTTCGGCGTGGGGACGTGGACGCCAGAATCAGGCGCATGGAGACGAAGCGGACAAGGGCAAAGGGCAAGGGCGCGACAAAGGCATCGGCCGGGATCCGGCCTCCTCTCCGGCTTGGTACTCGGCCACGATCTGTTCGACATCGACGCTGCTGGAAGCCCGGACCATGCGAGCCCGCATCGCTGCAGCATGGGGAAAGCCCTTGCAATACCAGCCCAGATGCTTGCGCAGGCGCGGGAACCGGTCCACCCCCGCAATGGCTTCGAACTGGCGCGCATGGCCGAGCATCACCCGGAACCGCTCGGCCAGAGCCGTCTCAGGCTCGACGGGCAACGGGCCCTTTTCGTCCGAGGCTCCGGCAGACGCGCGGGCTTTTTCCTTATTTCGGAAAAACCAGGGACCACCCAGAGCCCCCCGGCCAACCAGCACACCGTGGACCCTGGTCTCCCGGACCCGGCGGACGACATCCTGCATCGACTGCAAGTCGCCGTTGCCGAACAACAGAGTGGCCGTGCCTTGCGCTACCTGCGCCGCCCGTCCAATCGCCGCCCAATCCGCCTCGCCACGGTACATCTGCTGCAAGGTCCGGCCATGGACCGAAATGACTGCCGGCTGTTCTTCCAGAAGATGGCTGATCCACGATTCGATGACCACCGAGTCATAGCCCAATCTGGTTTTCACCGACAAGGGAATGCTCCTGCGCGGGACCGTCGGGTGGCCGTTTCGTTTCAGATTCATGGTCCGGATCAGATTCACACGGGCGGCTTTCAGTCCGATGGAGTCCAAGGTCTGCCCGTTGCTCCAGTCGAGGATCCCCTGACGCGCCGCCCGCATGATGGCATGGGCCCGGTCCGGCGTCTTGATCAACCCGGCTCCCGATCCCGAGGAGGCGACATTGCGGGAGGGACAGCCCATGTTGATGTCCAGCCCGTCGAAGCCCAACTCGCAAACCACGTGGGCCGCCTGATAGAACAGGTCTGGGTCCTTGCCGTACAATTGCGCGACGATCGGCCGCTCCTCCTCGCTGTACAGAAGCGACGACAGCAGAAAGTCGGCGCCCCGACAAATGTCCCCGACGCTGGCGAACTCCGTAAACGTCACGTCCGGCGCCCCCTGCCTGGCCACGACCAGACGAAACGTTGCGTCGGTCACGCCGTCCATCGGAGAAAGCCCGATGATGGGTTGCGGTAGCCGCTGCCAGAAGCCGGCGTGAGAGGTGAGGGGTGAGGCGTCAGGCGTCATGCTGGAGCCCCGCTACGTTCACAGGCCGCCTGATACGCGCCGCGCAACTCGGTGGCTTCCCGTTCCGCCGTCTGCACGGCGGTCGGCAAGACCTCCCGGACAAACTCCACGAACCGTTCCACCTTGAGCAAGAAAAAATCGTAGGTGGCCTGCGACGGGCGCGGCTCGCGGGCCCAGTAGTGCACAAACGCCGTCAGCACGACGCCTCCCCGGTCCAGTTGGCGACAGGTCTCAGGAAACATGTCCTGCAACTCTCCCCCCCAGTGTAAAATTTCATGAGGAAAATAGGTGTGGCGGTAGGTCTCCACCGCACCCGGAACCATCCCCGGCGACGGAACCGCCTCCGCTGCTCCACCCATCACGATGCGTGCATAGCGATCATACTGCTCCAGCAACCCGTCGGTCCCCTCGCAAGGAACCCCGTCCGTGCCAACGAACGGGGCCTGCCCCCCGGCTTGTGCGGTCGATGCCCACTCGTTCTGTTGCCCTTGCTCGTCCACACCCCTCCACCAGGCCCATTGCTCCCGCAACTGTCGAAACTCCTGCACGATCAACGGCACCGACTTGTTGTCCACTTCCAGCGCAATCCCCTTCACGTGACGCAGTCTCGGATGGGCCAGTACCTGCGCCAGCATATCGAATAACACGTCAGGAATCGGAGCCCCATGTGCATCGATCCATCTGGCCGGATCAGAAGCCTGATCATCCGCCTCATGCCCGGCGAGGCCGGCCACGTGGATCTGCACGACCCGCTCCAATGGAAAGACATCCAGAAAGTCGGACAGAAACTCGCGAAGATCGTGCCCTCGCCACGCATCGGAATACCGACAGACCGTCCAAAGATGGCCAAGATCCAAGACCAGGCCGCAGGGTGTGGCCTCCGTCACAAAGCGGAAAAAGTCCGCCACCGACACATCGCCAAACCCGAAATAAGTCAAGGGAGGCAGTTCGAGGAGGAACAGGGGACCATACCGATCGGGGCTCCGACTCTCCTCGTCAAGCCGATATTGCACGAGCCCGATGTGTCGGGCCGTGACCGCTGCGCTGGCACGGGTAAACAAGGGCGGTAGATAGGTCCCGAAGGAATAGCCGGCCATCTGCTTGGCCGCGCATTCATGATTCATCCAATGACTGCCGAGCGTCCGCAGATGCGCGGCGGCGGCGGCCAGTTCGGCCTCGAACGGGTACCCGGTCTCCAGGTCCGGTTGTGTGATCCACAGCCCTTCGGCATGATATTCCAGCAGCGTATTCGGCAGACGTCGCCGCACGTCAGCCAACGCCGGAAGGGCCGCCTTGAAGATTTCCAGATAGTCGCAGGTGAGCTCCTGACCGCCAACTCCCCCCGTAGCGAGCGCATCCAGCAGATCAAAGAGGTCAGGGGTATACACATCCACGGACAGCCCCAAACCGTGATGCGGGACCCGCGACACACGCTGGGAAAATTCCCGGTCAACCGTAGTCATAGCTTCCTCAAACACCACAGTCATGCCGTTCCATGTCTCAGTGTAATCAGAGAGGCGGGATTTGACAAGCCGCATCCATCCTTCTTGGCCTTCTTGACCTTCTTCGCCCTTGTCGCCTTTTCGGTTTTGCTTTTTTACCGCAAAATTCTGCCGTCACACCGGAAGTTATGTTATTCTGAGTCTCCATCTATGAACCGCGCTCATCCGCATCATCCGGCACAACTCCCCGACGTGGTCTTATACCATGCGGACTGCACCGATGGATTCGGGGCCGCCTGGGCCCTCTGGAAACGGGTCCCCTCGGCCCGGTTCATCCCCGTCAAACACGGCATGCCTCCGCCCGACGGCCTGGCCGACCGCCATGTCCTCATCGTCGACTTCAGCTACGAACGCGCCGCATTGGAAGCCATCAGCCACAACGCCGCCAGTGTGCTCGTGCTGGATCATCACATCACCGCGCAGCAGGGACTGGCCGGCCTTCCCTACGTCTACTTCGACCAGAAAAAATCCGGCGCCATACTGGCCTGGGAATGGGCTCACGAAGAACCGCCTCCGTGGTTGCTCCAATACGTGCAAGACAAGGATCTCTGGACCTGGTCCTTGCCGTCCAGCCGGGAGATCAGCGCCGCGCTGGCCTCATACCCCCAAGACTTCACCGTCTGGGACGGACTCCGCCAAGAAACCTTGGAGGCGGAAGGCCGGGCGATCCTGCGTTACGAAAACGAGTTGGTCGGAAAAATCGCCGCGGCTTCCGTGCTCGTCTCTTTCCACGGCAAGACCGTGCCGGCGGTATACAGCGCCACGTTGACCAGTCAAGTCGGCGAGCGCCTGTCCAAAGGACATCCCTTCTGCATCATCTGGCATGATCGGGATGGCCGCCGGTACTACAGCCTCCGTTCGACCGCCGACGGCGCCGACGTCGCGGCAATCGCCATCGCCCACGGCGGAGGGGGCCACACCCACGCCGCCGGATTCTCCGTACCCCTGGCGCTGGACAACCCGGACCCCTTGGCTCCGCTAGAACAAGAACCGCGTGACAGGTGACACGTGACGAGTGACCCGTTGGGAGGGGAACTTCTGCTTTTGCGACTTTCGTCA
>JACQCB010000116.1 GCA_016201805.1 Nitrospirota bacterium
CACGTCCAGGTCTAACTCGCCGGCCAAGGCAAAGAAGTCTAGTAACTGTCTCCGCTCCAAAGCCGCCACAATCAGGAGCACCGCATCGGCCCCATAGGCCCGCGCCTCGTAGAACTGTATGTCATCCACCATGAATTCTTTTTTGAGGCAGGGCAGCCCGACTTTTTCTTTGACCGTCTGCAAATAGTCCAGCTCGCCCTGAAAAAAATCCTTGTCGGTCAGGACCGAGAGGGCCGAAGCTCCATATTCCTTGTACTGCTCGGCAATCTTCACCGGCTCGAATGAGTCCTTGAACTCCGGGCGCAGCAGGCCGAGACTCGGAGACGCTCTCTTCACTTCGGCGATCAGGGAAGGACTGTCCGGCGGGCGGGTCGCTTTGAGGGCCTGGATAAATCCCTTGGTCGCAGATCGATCGCGAATCTTCGCCTTCAGCTCAATCAAATACCCACGGCTCTGCTTATGCCGCACCTCCGCTTTCTTGTGTTCCAGAATCCGATCCAGAATCATGGTTTACGTTCCACCCGTCAGGGACTCTGACCGCTCCGATCAAGATTGTCAGGGTCGCCGCCGACAAAGTATCAGGAGATCAGATCAGGATGGCGCCCATCATTATCCAAGTCAGCGAAAAAGGCATTGAGTCCGTTCACACGGATCAGAGTGTTGACGTGATCATCGTGGACTGGGACCGCGATCAGGCCGTCCAGCCTCTTGCCTTTCGTGTGCAACGCCTACCCCTTGATCGACTCGATCAGGCGGCCAGCCTGGCAACGGCCCCACTTGCTCTAGAGACCCCTCCAGCTCAACGAATCCTCAAGCTCGCAAGCTGATCCCTCGTTCCGCTTCTCCCTGCTCTCTTCTACATGTTCGTAAACGCGATGAGCCGCTCCAGCTTTTCGTGAGCCGCGCCGCTCTTGATCGCCTTGCCGGCCAATTCAAAGCCTTCCGGCAGGGTCTTGGCCTTGCGGCCGGCGACAAAAGCCGGAGCCGCGTTCATGCAGACGATGTCCCGCTTGGGACCCGGCCGGCCTTGCAGGATCTCGCGCAGAATGTGGGCATTCTCTTGCGCGTCGCCGCCGGCCAACTCCTTGGAGCGGACCCGTTCCAGCCCGAAATCCTTCGGTTCCACAAAATAGGTCGAGACGACGCCGCCTTTGCCTTCGGAGACGCGCGTCCGATCCGTCAATGTGATCTCATCCAGCCCATCCATCCCGTGGACGACGAAGCAATGCTGGGTCCCAAGCCCCATGAGCACTTTGGCGATCAACTCCGTGAGATTGGGGTCATAGACGCCCAGGACCTGAAAGCCGGCCCTCGCGGGGTTGGACATCGGTCCCATGATATTGAGCAGGGTCCGAACCCCCAACTCCTGCCTGACCGCAGCGCAATGTTTCATCGCGCCATGGAACAAGGGCGCGAACAGAAACCCAATACCCACTTCGTTCACGCAGGCCTCGACCCGTTCGGGTGGAAGGTCGATACGGACCCCCAGCGCCGCCAAGACGTCGGCGCTCCCGGAGCGTGAGGAGACCGCCCGGCCGCCGTGCTTCGCCACCGTGAGGCCGCCGCCGGCCACGACGAAGGCCGTCGTCGTCGAGATATTGAACGTGTGCGCCCCATCCCCGCCCGTCCCGCAGGTATCCACCACCATCGGGTCCGCGACCTGGATGCTGATCGCCTTCGCCCGCATGGCCTTGACGGACCCGGCAATCTCCTCCACCGTCTCGCCCTTGATTCGCAGCCCCATGAGGTAGGCGGCGATCTGGGCGGACGTGGCCGCGCCATCCATGATCTCCCGCATGACCTCCTCGGCTTCCTTCTCCGAGAGGTGGACCTTGTCGGCCAATTTTGCGATGGCGTCTTTGATCATAACGAACACAGGCGAGGGGCTATGGGCTATAGGAAAGAGTTCAGAAAAATCTGATTCTACCCC
Organism: Nitrospirota bacterium; assembly: GCA_016201805.1. Lineage (GTDB taxonomy): Bacteria > Nitrospirota > Nitrospiria > Nitrospirales > Nitrospiraceae > SCVQ01. Next base: position 1,931 of record JACQCB010000116.1, read on the forward strand.
ATCGCCTATCGCCTATTGCCTACAGCCTCAAGCTTTAAGAAGTTGCGTAAGAGATCCATGCCGACCGCCGTCAGGATGGATTCGGGGTGGAACTGCACCCCTTCGACACCGAGGGTCTTGTGGCGCAGGCCCATGATCTCGCCTTCCGCCGTCTCGGCCGAGATTTCCAGACAGGCGGGCAAGTTTGCCCGGTTCACCAGCAAGGAATGGTAGCGGGTCGCCTCGAAGGGATTCGCCAGGCCCCGGAAGATCGTCTTGCCGTCATGACGAATCATGGAGGTCTTGCCGTGCATCAACCGTCCGGCCCGGATCACCTCGCCGCCGAAAGCCGCGGCCAGCGACTGATGGCCCAGGCAGACCCCCAGAATCGGCAGGCGTCCGGCGAAGCGCCGGATGGCCTCCACCGAAATGCCGGCCTCTTTGGGCGTGCAGGGCCCCGGCGAGATCACCAGCCGCTGCGGACGCAGCGCTTCGATCTCCTCGATCGTGACCCTGTCGTTCCGATAGACCCGGACATCCTCCCCCAACTCCCCGAAGTACTGCACGAGGTTGTAGGTAAAGGAATCGTAATTGTCGATCATCAACAGCATGGCAATCCCGTCACGTCCTCTATTCCAGTCCCCGCTCCGCCAGCTCGATGGCCTTCATCATGGCCTTCGCCTTGTTGCAGGTCTCTTCGTATTCTCGCCCCGGGTCCGAGTCGGCCACGATTCCCGCTCCGGCCTGGATGTAGGCCTGCCGTCCCTTGAGCACGATGGTCCGGATGTTGATGCAGGTATCCATGTTGCCGGAAAAGCTGAAGTAGCCCACGGCTCCGGCGTAAGGTCCGCGCCGCGTCGGCTCCAATTCCTCGACGATCTGCATCGCACGGATCTTGGGCGCGCCCGACACGGTGCCGGCGGGGAAACAGGCCGCCATGACGTCATAGGCGGTTTTGGAGGGGTCCAGTTCGCCATGCACGTTGGAGACCAGGTGCATCACGTGGGAATATCGCTCCACCGTCATCAGCGCGTCCACCTTCACCGTCCCCTTTTTCACCACCCGCCCCACGTCGTTGCGGCCCAGGTCCACGAGCATCACGTGTTCCGCCCGTTCCTTCTCGTCCGCCAACAGCTCGCGCTCCAGCAGCCGGTCCTGCTCGTTCGTCGTCCCGCGCCGCCTGGTTCCGGCAATCGGCCGGACCGAAACCCGCCCGTCTTCGCATCGCACGAGGATTTCCGGGGAGGACCCAACCAGTTCCACCCCGCCGACCCGCAGGTAATACATGTACGGCGAGGGATTGACCACGCGCAGCGCCCGGTAAATTTCGAACGGCGTAGTCTGGATGCGGGTTTCCCAGCGTTGGGAGAGCACGCACTGAAAAATATCCCCGGACTTGATGTACTCCTTGGTCCGCATCACCATCTTTTCAAAATCGGACCGGCTCATGTTGGCCGTAAAACTGATCGGCTTCCGGCGCTGCTTCGGACGAGTCCGGCGCAGCGGCCGCTTGAGGCGCGCGATCATCCGTTCGATACGAGCCGCGGCGTCGGCATAGGCCCTCTTGAGTTCAGCCTCCCGGCCTGACGGCACGTGGGCGTTGGCCACCACTTTGATCTTCTGAGCCACGTTGTCGAAGATCAGGAGCGTGTCGGTGAGAAGGAAGGCAAGATCGGGCAAGCCCAGATCGTCCTTGCGTCGCGGGGGAATGTCCTCGAAATAGCGGACGACGTCGTAGCCGAGGTAGCCGACCGCACCGCCCACGAAGCGCGGGAGGCCCGGCACCGTCACCGGACGGTACGCCGCCATGATCTCACGCAGCCGGTCGAGCGGCGTTTCCCCGGGACGTTCGCTGACCGGCACGCGCTCCACCTTGGCGCCGCGCGTCGTCACGAGTTCGCCCTGTTCCGCGCGGATCACGACCGGCGAGCCGCTCCCCAGAAAGGAGTACCGCGCCCAGTTCTCGCCCCCCTCGACGCTCTCCAACAGGTAGGCGGAGGGCCCGTGGTCGATCTTGGTGAAAGCCGAAACCGGAGTTTCGAAGTCAGCCAGGATCTCGCGATACAGGGGGATGAGGTTCCCCTGCGTGGCAAGGCTGCGGAACTCGTCGTAGCTCAATGAATAGGAAGGCGTTGGCATCGTCTATGCGCCAGCTCACGGGTTATTCGCGTCCAACGAGCAACCGCTGACCGACTTCGATTTGATTGTCGCCCAGATTGTTCCACCGTTTGAGCGTGGGAACATCCACGCCATACTGACGGCTCAGGCGATACAGGGTCTCGCCCGGCTTCACTTGATGATAGCGAGACCCGCCGGCTCCGGCCGGCATGCGCTCAGGCTCAGGTTCGGGAGCCGCGACAACCGGCGCATCAAAGATCCCGCGTTCCTGAGCCGGCGCGGCTCGCTCCGGCTCCCTCTCCGGACGTCTGGGCTTGGGCGCCGCCTTGCGCGGCTTGGCCAGGAGCGTTTCCTGTTCCTTCAGCATGGCCGCTTCCCGCATCGCCGTCGCTTCTTCTTGAATCCTGCCCAACTGCTCGCGGACGGCTTGGACCTGGGCCGCCATCTCGCGGTTTCTCGCTTCCAGATCCACGTTTTCACGCTTGAGGCGCTTCGTTTCGCTGTCCAGGTCTCCGGTTCGCTTTTCCTCCTGCGCCAGCAGCCGTTGGAAGTTCAGCGCACGGGCTTTTTCCGCCTCGTACTTCTCGGTCATCACGCAGCCGGTCAGCAAGATTGCGCCGAGACCGACTGCCGCTATGTGGAGCACCTTCCCGCATGTCATAGAGTCACCCGTCTCCTCATTTTTGATTGGGCCATCTCCCGTCGTACTTCCTCGCACGTCACCCGCAATCACGGCCTGGGGCGCCCGCTGAATCAGGCTGTTCACCGCCCAACCGCTGGAACCCGCAAAGTCTCCCGTTCTGGACGGGAACAAACCTGGGCGGCCTGGTTGGAGTCAGTAAGAATAGAGCCAAATGCGCAGAAAGTCAAAGGGAAGACGGTTCAGACCGGCACAAGACGCATCCTCCGTTTGACCCTCATACAGGGGTATGCTACGGTTTCCGACAACGTGAGAGGCCGCCTTGAACATCCTATCGATCCTTTGCCGGGCGGCTAACCGATGAGGCCTTGGCGGGAGACCAGGTGAAAACGACACACAACCCGAAGCCGGGGCAGTCCGTCGTCGTGGACGGCGTAACCCTACGTCTGGCCAAGCCGATGGATTTGTCCATGGAATGGATCGGCGGGCACGAGATTCTCAAGCAGCTCCTGGCCTGCTGGCTCGTGATCGACGCGAAGGACCTGCCGCTCTCGCCCCGCATCACCGGCCATCCCGGCATCGGCAAAACCACCCTGGCCATGGCGGGGGCACACGAGCGCAAACAGGATATCTACATTTTTCAATGCACGGCGGACACCAGGCCGGAAGACCTCCTGGTCACGCCGGTCCTGGCCGAATCGGGCACGATCGCCTACCACGCCTCCCCCCTCGTCACCGCCATGCTGACCGGCAGCGTCTGCGTGCTGGACGAGGGCAACCGCATGAATGAAAAAAGCTGGGCCTCCCTCGCCCCGCTGCTGGACCATCGGCGCTGCGTCGAGTCGATCGTGGCGGGTCTGCTCATC
>JACQCB010000126.1 GCA_016201805.1 Nitrospirota bacterium
CGGTTGGATGCCGAGTTGAACGAACTCCAGAAGCGACATGTCTTGACGCCTCAGGAGGAAGTGATCAAAAAGCAGATCCAGAAGGAAAAGTTGGCGAAGAAGGACCGGCTCGCGGAACTGATCCGCCTGTATCGTGAGAATACCGAGCGCTCTCCCGCTCGTTGATGGCCGAACTCAGAGCCTGGCGATGAAATCATCCGGCCCTCAGTCCATGTCCGCCGTCCTGCCGCCGCTGGCCAATCATCTGTCCGTGATCAAGCGGCGCCTGATGGTCATCGCCATCACGGTCTCGGCGTCGTTTATCCTGGCCTTTGCCTATGCGGCGGAGCTTATCGAGTGGTTCAAGCGGCCTTTTACGGACGATTTGATTTTTTACGGGCCGACCGAGGCCCTCTTTGCCTCCGTCAAGATCTCGTTTCTGGCCGGCATCGTCCTGAGCCTGCCGGTGATTCTCCATCAATGTTGGAAGTTCATCGAGCCGGCCTTGCTCCCGCGCGAGCAGCGCTGGGCCATTCCCTTGTTCTGTCTGGCGGGGGGGTTGTTCGCGCTGGGCATGGTCTTTTGCAACCTGGTGATCCTGCCGCTGGTCATCCAGTTTTTCGTCAGCTTCGGGATGGACCGCTCGCTGACGCCGCAACTGGCCGTCGGCACCTATGTTGATTTCAACGTCAAGTTTCTCCTCATTTTCGGGTTTGCGTTTGAATTGCCGCTGGTGCTGACGGTGCTGTCCAGGATCGGCCTCGTCTCGCCGGACCTGCTGGCCCACTATCGCCGACACGCGATCATGGTGGCCTTGATCCTCTCGGCGGTGATCACGCCGGACGCCACGTTGTTTACGATGCTGCTGATGGCGGTGCCCCTCATGGTGCTGTACGAAGTCGGTATCATCGGGGCCAGATGGTTCGGGCGCAGACCGCCCCAAGGCGAGCCGGGCCTCGGCGGGGCCGGCCGCGCGCCGGCCGGCTCGGCCGGTCACCGAGTGCGATGATGACGGACGAGGAAGCAAGTCAAAGGCAGCAGGGAAAAGCTGGAAGCAGGTACGGCTTCGTTATGGTTGCCTTGTGCCTTTGTGCTGTTGCCTTGTCGGGTCTGGATGTCCGGCCGGGCTTTGCCCAACGTTCTCCCGGACGGCATGGAACTCCGTCGCAACAACTGCCGATCAGCGCGGCTCCCAGCATTCAGGCGCTGACGGTCGATAAAAATCACACGGTCTATGCCGGGTCGTTCGGCATGGGGATTTTCCGCAGCGAGGATCGGGGCCGGTCCTGGTCCTCCGTCAACACCGGCCTCGGCGACCTGTTTGTGTTGGTGCTGGCCGCGACGCCGGATGGCACCGTCTATGCGGGGACCTTTCAGACCGGCCTGTTCCGCAGCCGCGATGCAGGGAAGAGCTGGCAGGCCATCAACGATGGCTTCAAGCGGCTGGAGGTGAAGGCCCTGCTGATCGACGACGGCGTCATCTATGCCGGAACCGGGGACGGCGTCTATCGCCTGGGCGAGCAGGAGGCCAAGTGGGCGTCGGTGCCCAAAGGTTTGGACGACACCTTGGTGCAGTCCCTCGCCAAGGCGGCGGACCAGACCCTGTTTGCCGGGACCTCCGGCCGGGGCGTCTTTCAGCGCAAGGCGGGCGCCTCGGAATGGACGAGGTTGTCGCACGGGCTGGTGGATCATGAAGGGCTGGTCGAGAATTTTATCCGCGTCCTGGCCATGGATCGCGAACAAGCGCTCTATGCCGGGACTTTCGACGGGGGAGTCTTTCGGAGCGGGGACGGCGGACAGACCTGGCGGCCGATCAGCCGCGCCTTGCCGAACGACTCGATCCGCGGCATCGTGACGAGCGACAAGGGCCTCTTTGTGGCCACCGGCCGAGGGATATACAAGACGGTCAACCAGGGACGTCAATGGGTCTCCCTGAACGAGGGACTTGCCGAGCTGTCGGTTCAAGTCTTGACCGCCTCCGGAGACGGGGTCCTCTATGCAGGCACCAGTGCCGGAGTTTTTCGAAGCGACAATGACGGGGAGAGCTGGGAGAACGTCAGCGGGGGCTTGCACGAGCCCGGCGAATAGAGGGATCAACCGGGGGACACCTTAACTGGAAAGGATCGACGATGACCGAACCGAACGAGAAGACCCGTGCCACGATCACGGTGACCATGAAAGGAGCGCCGCTGGGTGACATCGTGCTCAAGTTTTATCCGGATGTGGCGCCGAATCACGTCAGGAATTTTATCAAGCTGGCGCAAGAGAAGTTCTATGACGGCACGACCTTTCACCGGGTGATCCCGGGGTTTATGGTCCAGGGGGGCGACCCCAACAGCAAGAATCCGGACCGTGCCACGCATGGCATGGGCGGGCCCGGCCACAAGGTCAAGGCGGAGTTCAGCAG
>JACQCB010000127.1 GCA_016201805.1 Nitrospirota bacterium
GCAGGACCTGTTCGAGGTGCGGCAGCGACGCGCGCAACCCCGCCACCTTCCTCTGATACAACGATTCGGTCGTGACAAGGACTTTGGCCTGGCCGATCGCCAGACGCGCGCGGATGGGTTCGGGGCCGAAAGCCGAGAACAACGGGCAGAAGACGCTCCGATTCTTGAAGGTGCCGAGGGCCGTGACATAGAGTTCCGGAATGCGCCCGGCCAGGACATAGACGCGATCACCCTTGCCCACGCCCAGACGCTGTAGAACATTTGCAAACCGGTTGGTCAGCTCTTCCAACCGACCATAGGTATAGTCTCGAATCTCGCCGTTCTTGCCGATCCACCGCAGAGCCAGGTGATCCCGGAGAGGCCCGGCGGCATGACGATCGACGGCCTCATGCGCGATATTGAGCCCCCCGCTGGGAAGCCCGTCAAGTTCGCGGCCGGCCTTGCCCCACGAAAAGATCGCCCGCACCTCCCCGTAGTCATACAGATGCGGAATGGTGCTCCATTCTCGCCTCGACTTGATAATTGTTTCCCATCCCATCGATACAACCCTTGTTCTCAAACTGTGCAAGGGACAGACCACAACATGGTCCTGTGCTTCTGCGTAAAAGACACCCTAAAACGGCCAGTTGAGCAGGGCAGAACCGGAGGGAGCCTCCACGCTGTAGCATTATTCAGCAGGCCAGACCGGAAAGACGTGGACTTTCGCGCCAAGAAATCGAGCCGGGCACCTCGGCTCTCGGCTCGACTCCGACAGGCACGTGGAATCACATCGCTTTTATGGCCGGCCGACAGAGCGGGACATGAGCACAGTTCTTGCGTTACCTTCTCCAACATCAACGGTTACCACCTGCGGAAGGCGGCCGGCGCCGGAGATTGCCCATGAAGGACCCGATCAAGCTCGTGATCATGGGAGCGGCCGGACGGGACTTTCACAACTTCAACGTCGTCTTTCGCGACGACCCTCGCTACCGCGTCGTCGCCTTCACCGCCGCCCAGATCCCGAACATCGAAGGGCGGCGTTATCCCCCCGGTCTGGCCGGGGCTCTCTATCCGGAGGGCATCCCGATTTATCCCGAAGAAGAATTGCCGTCTTTGATCGAGACCCATCGGATCGATCAAGTGGCCTTCGCCTACAGCGACGTCTCCCACGAGGAGGTCATGCACAAGGCCTCGCGGGTCATCGCCTATGGCGCGGACTTTCGGCTGCTCGGAGCCAGGGCCACGATGCTGGTCTCCAGCAAGCCGGTCGTTTCCATCTGCGCGGTCAGGACCGGCTGCGGCAAGAGCCCCGTGGCACGGAAAGTCGCCGCCATCTTGAAGCGAGCGGGACTGCGCATCGTCGTCGTCCGTCACCCGATGCCCTACGGCGACCTTGCCAAACAGGTCCTCCAACGTTTTGCCAGCCTCGAGGATCTACGTCGCGCCGACTGCACGATCGAGGAGATGGAGGAATATGAGCCGCACATCGTCAACGGAGACGTGGTCTATGCTGGGATAGACTACGAACAGATTCTTCGCCAAGCGGAAGGCGAAGCCGACGTCCTCCTCTGGGATGGAGGCAACAACGACCTCCCGTTTTATGTACCGGACCTGGAACTCGTGCTGGTCGATCCGCACCGGGCCGGCCACGAACGGACCTACTTTCCGGGCGAAGCCAACTTGCTCCGTGCCGACGTCATCATCCTGACCAAGCTGGACAGCGCCGACCCAGCGCAAGTCGAAGCGGTGCGGCGCAACATCCGGTCCTGCAATCCGCAAGCGGTCGTCATTGATTCCCGCATGCCGTTGACACTGGACAAGCCGGAGCTGCTTGCGGACAAACGCGTGCTGGTCGTGGAAGACGGCCCGACCCTCACGCACGGCGGGATGGGCTTCGGCGCCGGAGTCCTGGCCGCCAGGCAATTTCACGCCGGCTCACTCGTAGACCCCAGGCCCTATGCCGTGGGAAGCCTCCAAAATATTTTCTCCGCCTATCCACAGATCGGCCCTCTCCTCCCGGCAATGGGCTACGGCCCAACACAGATACGTGAGTTGGAGGACACGATCCGGAACGTGACCTGCGATGTCGTGTTGATCGCCACGCCGATCGATTTACGCCGCGTCATCACGATCCGGCAGCCGACCTGTCGCGTCACCTACGAGTTCGAGGAAATCGGCCGCCCCACCCTGCAAGAAGTCTTGAGCGACATCGTGGACAAGGCCAAACATCATGCCTGAGAAGATCGAAAAGATCTTGGTCGCGCTGGGCGGCAACGCCCTCGTCCAGGCCGGGCAACGCGGCGCCATCGAGGAACAAAGGGCCAACGTCTGCGAAGCCTTGGCCGATGTCGTCGGGCTGATCCGGCAAGGACATCGGGTGCTGATCACACATGGCAACGGCCCTCAGGTCGGCCACGCCCTCCTTCGAGCCGAATCGGCGCGTGGCCTGGCTTACGACCTCCCGCTGGATGTCTGCGTCGCGCAGTCGCAAGGGGAAACCGGCTACCTGATCCAGCAATGCCTCCAGAACCTGCTGCATCGAGCCGGGATCAATCACCGACCGGTTGCAACCGTGGTGACCAGGACCGTCGTGGATCGAGCCGATCCGAGGATGACCCAGCCCACCAAACCCATCGGCCCGTTCTATACCAATGACCAGGCGGCCGCAATGCGCGCAGGGGGGTGGCGGATGGTCGAGGATGCGCATCGCGGCTACCGGCGAGTGGTGTCCTCTCCTCTGCCGCTCCGCATCGTGGAAGCCGAGGTCATCCAACGGCTGGTCGAAGAAGGCGTGGTCGTTGTTGCCGTGGGCGGAGGAGGGATTCCGGTTTCTGTCTCAGAGGACGGAGCCCTGACCGGCGTCGAGGCCGTCGTGGACAAAGACCTGGCCTCAAGCGTCCTGGCAGTGGAACTCGGCATGGACCTGATACTCGACCTGACTTCGGTGGAACAAGTCTACCTGAACTTCGGCCAACCCCAGGCCCAACCCCTCGCCTCCCTCACGGTGACGGAAGCCAAGACCTACCTGGCACAAGGTCACTTCGCCCCCGGCAGCATGGGGCCCAAGATCGAATCGGCGATTCATTTTCTTGAGCATGGAGGGCGGAAAGTCGTCGTGACCGAACCAGCCAAGGCCCAAGCAGCCTTGGCCGGGAAAGCCGGCACGCACATCACCCCGGACTCGCACAGAGGCCAGGCCGGCTAGGCTGTCGGGATCTCCAGCAGAAAGAATTCCCCCTTCATCTTCGGGTGCAGGTCGCAGCGGAAGGTGAAGCTCCCGGGCCGTTCGGCTGTGAACCTGATGACCAGCGTCTTTCCCGGGTCCACATAGAATCCTTCCACCCCCTTGCCGTAGACGGCCATCCCTTCGCCATCCCCGTTGATCAACATCCCGCTCAACATCGCCGAGGTGAACCCATGCCGGACAATGTCCTGATTGCGCAAGATGATGACGGTGGGAATACCCTGCCTCACCGGAGCCGGCTGGGTCAGCAAGAAAGCCGAGTCTTTGATGGCAATCTCGATCCGCTGTTCCTGCGCCGTCCGGTTGTCGGACGTCGCCTCGGCGGCACGTCCCACCAGCAACAGGGCAACGAGACCCACCAGAACTGCAATGGTTGTACACGAGTCAGAACGCCTCATGAGCCTCTCCTTCCCCTGCTGTGCCGGCAGACCGGGATGCCGGCACGACCTCGATTCAACACCCCGCTTCGGGCCGTTCTCGACGATGGGTCAAGATGATCGGATCCACGAAGTCCCCGCAGACCACGCACCGCCACCCGTCGATGTCCAGATCGCTCAGACGCTCCAACACCATCAGACCGCCGCAACGATCACAGTGTACCGCTTGGTCCTGCTCGGTCTTGACCATCATGGTTTTCATGGCCTCGCTCCCTCTCGTTTGGCCTCCGTCCTCACACACCGGGGGAAACTGCATGTCGAATGCCAAGACCACAGAAGGCGGCACGACCCAAGAACCACCGAACAACAAGGCGTTACAGCGTGGAACCCGCGAGGCTGAAAAAACGAGTGGCCAAGAACGTAGCATTTCTGGACCGTGACGCGGCCACGTTGTAGCCAAACACCCCAGTATCCTTGAGGCGACAGGATCGCTTGATGGGTCCCGGCGACGCTCGCGGCGGTTCAACGCGGCCCGATGCGCGACCCGGCGGTCGAGGGCATGATTTGAATTCGGTCCCCCTCGTGGGCTATATCATGCATGGTTTGCATAAGTGTTGACGGCGTCCGGCGCCGGCGCCGACACCCATCAGCATTGAGGACAAGGACATGTCTCAAGGACCGTGGTCGTGCTTCACCGTAGCCTGTGCCATTCTGGCTCTCACGATGCCAGCCGCATCGCCCTCTGTGCGGGCCGACTGGGGCAAGCCGCTGGGAGCCGGCTCCAACGGTCCGGGGGGCCAGCCTCGACCGGTTTCCCCGCCCGCCAAGCTCGGCGCCGACGAAGCCGCCACCATCGAGGTCTTTGAAAAAGCCGCGCGGTCCGTCGTCTTCATCACGAATACCGCCATCCGCCGGGATTTTCTGTCGCTGAACTTGTTCGAGGTGCCGCAGGGGTCCGGGTCCGGCTTCATCTGGAACCAGGACGGCCACATCGTGACGAACTTTCACGTCATCTACGGCGCCGACACCGTCAAGGTGGTCTTTGCCGACCAGTCCGATTTTCAGGCCCGCGTGGTCGGTATCGACCCGGACCATGACCTGGCGGTGCTCCAGATCAAGGCGCCCAAAGACAAACTCATGCCGCTGGACGTGGGGAGTTCCCATGACTTACGCGTGGGACAGAAAGTGCTGGCCATCGGCAATCCGTTCGGCCTCGACCATACGCTCACCACCGGAGTGGTCAGCGCGCTCGGCCGGACGATCAAGTCGATGACCGAACGCACCATTGAAGGTGTCATCCAGACGGACGCCGCCATCAATCCCGGCAATTCAGGCGGCCCGCTCCTCGACAGCGCCGGGCGGCTCATCGGCATCAACACCCAGATCTTCAGTCCCAGCGGCACCTTCGCAGGGATCGGTTTTGCCGTGCCGGTCGATACCGTGAATCGGATCGTCCCGCAATTGATCCAGCATGGCAAACCCATCCGGCCCGGCATCGGCGTCTCGTTGATCCCCGATGCGATTGCCGCCCGCTGGGGGATCACGGGTGTGGTGATCGGCCGCGTGGCGCCGGGAAGCGCGGCCGAGCGCGTGGGGCTTCGCGGCACGCGCGAGACCAGGAACGGCCGCATCGACCTGGGCGACGTGATCCGAAAGATCGGAGGGGAGCCGGTTGAAACGGTGGACGACCTGCACAGAATTCTGGATCGCCACAAAGTCGGGGACCAGGTCAAGGTGGACTACGTCCGTGAAGGCCGCCAGCTGCAGGCCACCGTGACCCTGCAAGCCGTCGAGTAGCGGCCCTATGGAATGAACCTAAAGGAGATGCCCGTGGCCTTATCAATCAAGAATGCGAGGCACGTCCTGCGAGGCGCCCTATGGGGAGCCGCAGCCGCGCTCGTTCTTGCCGGGGGAGCGCCGGCGACAGCCGCCGAGACTCCCACCGAGGCGGTCCGCAGCACGGTCAACGACGTCATCCGTCTCCTCAGCGACGAAGAATTGAAGCAACCGGCCCAGTCGGAGAAGCGGCGCAAGCTGGTCGAGGAAGCCGTCGGGCAACGTTTCGACTACGAGGAACTGGCCAAGCGGTCCCTGGCCGCGCAGTGGAACAAACTGAGCCAGGCGGAACGGCAGGAATTCGTCGACTTGTTCAAATCGCTCCTCTCGAATACCTACGGCGACAAAATCGAGGGGTACGCGGGCGAACAAGTCCATTACCTCAAGGAACGGCTCGAAGGCGCCTATGCCGAGGTCCAGACCAAGGTCAGTTCGAACAAAACGGACGTGCCCCTGGACTACCGCCTGCTGAACAAGTCGGGCGACTGGCGTGTCTACGACGTCGTGGTCGATGGGGTGAGTCTGGTCAAAAATTACCGAGGCCAGTTCGAGCGGATCATCAAGACCGAGTCCTACGCGGCCCTGGTGGAGAAGCTCCGCAAGAAGTCGGCGGACATCAAAGCCCCGCCGTCGAAAGCCAAAGGAAACTGAGCCTCATGAAGATGACCGCATGGATTGATGCGTGGCGAAACGCCACCGTGGCGATCGGCCAGATTTACCGGGCCGAGGTGAAACAGCCGGACGGGAGGACCGTCAAGAAGAAGCTGTTTGTCGTCGTGGGGACCGGAGTGATCTTCGGCTTGCGGGGAGAGCCGAACGAGACACGTTGGCTGGTCACGGCCAAACACGTCTTTCGGGACCCCGCCGAGCATTGGGAGCCGGACCGCCTGTACCTTCGCTTCTCCTGGTGCGACGACCAGCCGGTCGATGAGTATTTCGGCGTCCCCGTCGATCTCCGCAAGGGAGGCCGGCGGCGGTGGATCGCCCATCCCGACAGGAATGTCGATCTGGCCTGTCTGCCGCTGGTCCTGACTCGTGAGCGGACCGGGATAGCCGTGGCCCCCGGCGTGAGGCTCGGAGACTTCGCCTCAGCGGAGGATATCTACGAAAGCGCGCCGGTCGTCGTCCTCGGCTATCCCGGCGCGGTGGGGCCCCATTTCTGGTCCCGCGCCATCGTGCGACAGGGCATCGTGTCGTGGGTCTCGCCCGCCAAACCGCAGGCCGAGGTGTTTTTGATCGACAGCAACGTCTTCCCCGGCAACAGCGGCGGACCGGTGTTCAAGCTGCCGTCGGGAACCGATCGACAGGGCCGCTTCGCGGCCGGCAGGAAAGTGGGCTTGTTGGGGATCGTGACACAAGCCAGGATTCAAAAGCTCCCGCTCATTGCCGGAGGGAAAGAATTGGAGGTCCAACTGAAAGGCAAGAAACGACCCGAAACCCTCTTTGTGCCGAGTTTTGTCGGCCTGGGCGTCGTCGAGCCGGCCTTCCGGGTCAAACAACTGCTCACTGCGGCGGCCAAGTCTCGCAAGCGATGAAAAGACTCAGGACGTGGACGGAGGCTCTCTGGTGCCGTGACCGTTGCATCAACACCAATCCGCCCTGTCCATTCCTACCAACCCAGTTGCCACTGATGTCCCTTCTGCAGAAGGAGCCGATCGGCCTCGTCCGGCCCCCAGGTACCGGCCGTGTAGAAGTGGATGGGCATCGTTCCCTTCAGGAGCGGGCTATACAGTCGCCACGCCGACTCCGTGAAATCCGCGCTGACAAAGAGCGTCTGATCCCCCGTCAGCACGTCGCTGAGAAGCGTTTCATAGGCTTCCGGGAGAGGCCCAAAGGCTTTCTCGTAGGCGAAGTGCAGCGCATGCGGGCTCAGCTGGAAGGGCCGCCCAGGATTTTTGACTGAAAAGCAGAGCGAAAATCCCTCGCTCGGTTGCAACGTGATCAGGAGCATATTGGGACGAATGCTGCCCGGCACGAGGGACCGGAACAGATGTGTGGGGGCGTCGCGGAAAATGACCGCGATCTGCGTCAATTTTCGCGGAAGCCGCTTCCCCGTCCGCAGGTAAAACGGGACCCCCTGCCAGCGCCAGTTGTGAATCTCCATCTTCATGGCCACGTAGGTTTCGGTGGTCGAATCCGCCGGCACGCCGGGCTCCTCGCGGTAGCCGGGAATAGGATGGTCCTTGATCTGCCACGACGTATATTGCCCGAAGACCACGTCCTCGGTGGAGATCGGCGTGATGGAATGGAGGGCTTTGAGTTTTTCATTGCGGATCGCGTCGGCCTCGAACGCGACCGGAACTTCCATCGCGACGACCGTCATCAGTTGGGTGAGATGGTTCTGCACCATGTCTCGGAACGCCCCGCTGCCCTGGTAATAGGCGCCGCGATGCTCGACGCCGAGATCCTCCGCCACGGTGATCTGGACGCTCTCCACCTTGTCCCGGTTCCAGAGCGATTCAAAGATCGGATTCGCGAAGCGGAAGGCGAGCATATTCTGCACGGTTTCCTTCCCCAGGTAATGATCGATGCGATAGACCTGGGATTCGTCGAAATAGCGATGGAGCAAGGTGTTCAGCGCGCGCGCCGACGGGAAGTCGTGCCCAAAGGGCTTTTCGATGACGATCCGCGCCCACCCATGACTACGCGTCACACCGGCTTCACCCAGTCCCTCGATCGTGCCGGGCAAGGAAGTGGGCGGCAAGGCCAGGTACAACACGCGGTTGCCGGGCAAGTGGCGCTGTCGCTCCAGCGCCCCGATGTATTCCACCAACGTCTCATAATCCTTCGGGCTGCCTTGTTTGAGACTCTGGTAGTAGAGGCAGGTGTCGCACCAGCGGCGGAGCTCCTTGTCGTCATGGGAACCGACCGCTTGCAGCGCCTCGTAGACCCCGGCCCGAAATTCCTTCAGGTCCATGTCAGGCAGCGCAGCCCCCACCACGAGGGCATCGTCGCTCAAGACTCCCTGACTTCGTAACCGGTAGAGGGCGGGAAGCAATTTGCGGCGCGTGAGATCGCCGGTCGCACCCAAAATGATAAAGACGTGCGGAGCAACGGATTGGTCGGACATCAGCACCCCCATCGATAGGCACAGACCACAGCCCTGTCATTCCCGATCACGATGCGAGCATAAGCCAAACCTTGAGAAAAATCGACTGATGCCCGTGAAATTGAAAAACAGGTTTTTTGAGGGAGGGGACGAGCAAGGACCATCCCACGACGGTCGCAGGTCAGCGCAAGGAGGCTTCGGCCATGTTTTCGAGAGCGCGGGCTGAGCGCTTTGCGTTCTTGGCGTACAAGCGAGACCAGGCGGGGCGCCTCAGGGCGCCGGCTTCGCTTCGGTTTCCATGCGGGCCGCGCGCCTGAGCTGCATCGCAAAGCTTCCCCTGGTCAAGGCCCAGAACGTGGAAATCGGAAGGCCCGCTTCGCGGAGGGCTCGGGCACTGTATTGATGACACTGATGCAACAGATGGTAGGAGCGGGTCGCGGGATAGAACCTGCTGGTCCCGACCGTGACGATCGGCTCAGGCGAGGCGATCGAGGCTTGCAAATACCGGCGCAGGCGGCGATAGCCCTCTTCGCTGACTCGAAAGGTAAACCGGTCCGAAGGGGGCTGCGGTGTCCGCTCAGCCCACACATGGTCATGCAGCCCGACTTCGACGACAGCGGGAGTCGGCCAGAACAATGCCCGCAGGACCCCGCCGATCCCCTGGCGACCCTCGAGGTACCAGGCTTGCTCGGCATAGCCCCACTCTTCGACGGGCTGAGTCGCCTCTTGCGGGAAGGCGATCATGGCATGCCAGGTATCGAGCGACACGACGATGGTGTGGGTTGGGGCTCCCTTCTCAGGAGGCCAGAGCTCGGGCACCGGACCGGCGCAGCCGCAGAGGAGCAGGCCGAGGACGATCCAGAGACGCGCCACGGTCACCCCGCTCGTCCCCGCACGATGAGCACCGAGCAGGGCGCGTACTTGAGAATCCCCTCCGAAACGCTTCCGAGCAGCAGCCGATCCGTTCCCGTCAGCCCCCTGGACCCGACCGCCACGAGGTCGGCTCGATTCCGCCCGGCATACTCGATGATCGTCTGACTGGGGAAGCCCGCCAACACGTCCGTCGTGACCGCACAGCCCTCTTTTAAAAACGCCTCGCGAAACGCCGCCACGATCCGGCTTGCCTGCTCCTCGAGCGGTTTGGTCAACGCGTCGATCTGCGGCTGAGGCAGGACACGCGCCGCCAGGTCCGTCACGACCGGCGCGACGACCGACAGCACGGTCAGATGGGCCGATTCCGGAAGGAAGCAGGTACGCAGAAACTCGGCGGCCTTCTTGGCATGTTTGGAGCCGTCCGCCGCCAGGACCACCCGCGCGATCTGCGACAGCCGACGCTTGACCACCAGGACGGGACAGGAGGCGAGCGACACCACCTTCCGTGACACGCTGCCCAGCAGGAAGCTACGGATGTCGCTGAGCCCTTGGGACCCGACCATCACGAGGTCCACACGCCGTCGGCCGGCTTGCCGGACGATCGTCTCGGCGACTGGTCCATGTGCCAACACGGTGCGAATGGCGGTGCGCGGCGCGGTGGCCGACTGACTCAAGGCCGCCGCCGCGGTCGCGGCCATACGCTGGAGCAGCTTGTCGGCTTCGCGATCCACCGAAACCAGCGACGCCCTCACGCGCGCCTTGTCCGCCCGCGCGGACGACAGCAAACCGGTTTCCACCACGTGGAGCAGCACGACCTCGTTGAGCCCCTGCCCTACCAGCGAGGCCAGCGCTTCCACCGCCCGATGCGAAAACTCGGAACCATCCACCGCACAGAGTATCTTCATGTTGCACTCCACCCTCAGGGTTCCGCCACTCTATAGGAGCCGGGCCCGCTTTTCAAAGAGAATGTGGCCGGTCACAGACGCGCCGGACAGGACGGGACGGCCAGCGCTTGACGCTCATCGGCATCGGTGCTATGGGTGGCTCCGTGATGAAGATGATGCTCTACCATCTGACCGGCAGTTTGCAAGGCCGGAGGCAGTACTTCGACACCGATTCGATCAGCTTCGGCATCGGCGAGCACTGCGGCATCGTGTTCGACGCCGTGAAAGACGCGGCGGTCTGTCCCGTACACGCCGAGCTGGCCGTCGAGGATCAGACGCCGATCCTCCGCGACCGCAGTGGTCGGCAGGCGCTCCTGGTCAATGGGAAACGAACCGACGAAGCCTCCTTGCAGGACGGCGACTTGATCCAGTTCGGCGAGGGGGGGCCGCTGGTCCGTTTCCGCCTCCTCTCCGATGGAAACCCGGAAGCCAAGCCGTGGCAGCACATCGTCGCCGATTCCCGCGACATCGTGGTGCGCATGCCCCATGCCCGTTACACGTCCCCCTTCTACCTGGCGCGTCACGTCCTAGCCGATGTCACCCGCTACGGCTCGCTGACCGCCAAGCTCGTGGCTGCGGGGCTCCTCTTGATCCCCCTCGCGATCGCGGCCGCGCTGGGCCTGGCCGCCTACTATCAGTACCAGGCGGCTGGAGCCTCCGAGCGGAAGATGGCCGAACTCATGAGCCGGATCGAGACCGGACGCCTCACCCGTGCCGAGATGGAGCAGCGCATCGAGTTGGAACGGCACAGCGTCGCCGAGCTTCGGCAAGCGCACGAAGCGTTGGTGGGCAAACTGAACGCCGCCCTCAAGGAGCAAGAAGCCTCCCGCCAATCCCGGCAAGAGATCCAGGCAATCCGCCGCCAATTGATCGCGCTGGAATCCTCGCAGCGGTTCGCGGAAGAGATCGTCCGTCGGTTCGAAAACGGCGTCGGCTTGCTGCAGGGCGGTTACGGCTTCAAGGAGAAGGACACCGGCCGGCCGCTCCGCTATCAAGGGCTTGACCCATCGGGAAACCCGCTCCGCGACAAGGACGGAAACGCCCTCGTGACGGTGGAAGGCTCGACACCCCCCGTCGTGATCTACTACGCGGGCACCGGCTTCCTCGTCGATCAGGCCGGGACGATCGTCACCAATCGCCACATGGTCCGGATGTGGGAAACCTATGAACCGGCACAAGAAGCCATCGCCGCGGGCTTTGTGCCAGACCTCCTCTTGCTTCGTGTGTTCTTTCCGGACAACCCCGCCCCCTATAAACTCGACGTGCTCCGGGTCTCGGAACAGGCTGACCTGGCCCTGCTACGGACCGACCGAGTCCCGGTCGGTGCGACGCCGCTCCCCTTGCTCACGGCGGGGGACCAGCCTCAAGCAGGCGAACCGGTCGTGGTCCTCAGCTATCCGGGCAGCTTCGACAGCATCCTGGGCCGCTTGGCCGGACCGATCAGCGAAGAGATCCTCCACGAAGCCGATGCGGACCCAGTCAAACTCGCCGACGCGCTCGCCCGACGCCGCCTGGTCAGTCCCCTGGCCACGCAGGGCCATGTGGCGGATGTTTCACCAGAAATCATCACTTTTGAAGCCACCTCCTCCGGCGGGAGCAGCGGGAGCCCGGTGTTCGACAGGACGGGACAGGTAATCGCGATCAACCGCGCCGGCTTGCGGAAGGCCGGCGGGCTCAACGTCGGCCTGCCGAGCCGGCTTGCCGGAGACCTGTTGAACGCGGAGCACGGAACGCCGGCGCAACGGCAGACCGCCGACGCGCCGATGCGGCCCTGACCACGAAACGACTCGAGGGACCCATGCGCATTGTGCTCGCAGTCGATGCCTCGCCGGATTCCAGAAACGCCGCGCAGATCATCACGCACCTGGCCGAACCTCCAGACCTGGACGTTCTCAATGTCGTGGACGTGGAAGCGCTGCAACACGCCTTCATTACGCCCGCAATGCCGGCCGACTACTATGAGACCTATCGGAAGGAAGTCTCGGAGCTTGCCGAGCGGATTCTCCATGAGATGAGGGCCGAGCTGACCCCCTATGCGCGTCAGATCCGCTTGATCGCCGACACCGGGGACGCCGCGGAAAGCATCATCCAGACGGCCGAAGAATCCGCAGCCCAGCTCGTAATCATGGGACAGCGCGGCATGACCGCGACGCCGACCTTCCTTCTCGGCGGAGTTTCGCAGAAGGTGGCCACCTACGCGCCCTGCTCCGTGCTGGTGGTCAAGCATTCCGGGGCGGTGCTGGACCGCATCCTGCTGGCTGTGGACGGATCGGATGAAGCGAATAAGGCGGTGGCGTTTCTGGCCCGCGCGCCGTTTCGGGGACCGATCCGGCTGACGGTCGTGTCGGCCTGGCCTCCCCAACGATCGGAGCCCCTCGTATCCCCCATTCCGCAGCATCCCACACCCACGCCTGTCACGAAGTTGGTCCAGGCAAGGGGCGAGGACCTTGTCCGTAACGTCGCCGCCGTGTTCCAAGGCGGGCCCTATGAGGTGGAGACTGAATGGTTGCAGGGCGACCCGGCCTTTTCCATTTTGGAATCGGCCGGACGCCATCAGGCACAGATGATCGTCGTCGGCGCGCGAGGGTTGAAAGCCATCAAACGGTTCTTTTTGGGAAGCGTCTCCCAGAAAGTGCTTGTCCATGCCCCCTGCTCCGTGCTGATCGTCCGCTGATCGCGGACTCAGGCTTCCCGTTCCCAGACGACCCGCACGAGCTTATCGTGATGCGCCCAGTGGTAATGGCTGGCGCCATGGTACGCCCGCTCCAGTTCACGCCCCAGACGCTGCGCCAGCTTCGTGCTGGTGGTAAACACGAGCCATTCCTTGCCGGTCTCTTCGATTTTCATGATCCGCCCCAGCGGATTGACCTTCTTGGCTCTGGTTTCTTCCTTGCGCAAGAGGCCGAGCACATCGCGCCGATGCTCGGAAAGCCCGGGCCAACGCAAAGCCAAGACTCCTTCCGGATAGCGGTCTCGGATCTTGTTGCAGGCCGGGCAGGTGGTCAGTTTCGGCCGCTTTGCGGCCATCAAATCTTCGTAGGCGGTCTGATCGAACCGCCAGCGTTTCTTTTCGAAAATCGCGTGACAGACATCACACGCCGCCGGCCCCGTGATCGCGCGCTGGCTCGTATAGGGGTCCGTCTGACGGGGCACGCTCCGACGAGGATTGGACGGCCCCCGCAGCTTCCTCCGGCCTACTCCAAGTCTACCTTGTTTCATGTTGCGACGAGCCTCCATACCAACCTTGGTTGAGCCGCCGCGTTCGATCAAATCGCGGCGGATAGTTACTTTGCCTCCAGTAGGCTTAGATTCTTCGCTTGCGTGAACCGCTCACTTCGATCACATGTGAGCGGAAAGTTCTTTTGCCACCCTCGCTTCTTCTAAGATGCCTGCCCTTTTCCTAAGGCAAGGAAAGTACCAGAGATCGCCTGGAGAAGAAAGCGCCGAACATCGCGGCCGATTCAAGCAGTTAGCGGAGAGGGCCAAGCCGGAAGGAAGTCGAGAGCGACCGAGGTGACGCGAATTACCTCAGCGTCGCCAGAACGATTGCCGCAAAATTCCTCATTCCATTGCCAAGACTCCTGCGCCGTTGATCGTGCCGGCCTTCAACATCTGGAGCGCAAGGTTGGCCTCCTCCAGCTTGAAC
>JACQCB010000042.1 GCA_016201805.1 Nitrospirota bacterium
ATAAGGGCGGGCAGGTCAAAACTTGCGGGACCTGCGTAGAGGCCCGCGGATTGGAGAAGCTCGGTCTCATCGAGGGCGTTGCAGTCAGCACCATGAGCCAGTTGGCCCAATGGGTCGTGGACTCGGACCGGGTGCTGACCTTCTGATCGCTCAAAGTAGAAAACAAACAGGCAGGTCAGCCAGCAAACACTGCATCCGAAGGGAGAGCCGTTCCAGTCTGGTGATGTCCTCCGGTTGGGGCGAACGGGGATCGAAGGTCTTCAGCCACTCGGCGTCCCGTTGCATGGCCCGGCGCGAGAGCCACGACGTGCCGGGAATGTCGCGGTCCCGATCGGCTGCCTGGACGGCGAGGGGGCTCAGGGTCGCCACGTCGTCGGCCAACTCCAGCCGGTTCGCGTCGAACCGGTAGCGTTCCATATCCTGGTCGATGGCGGAGAGCAGTCGCTGGAGCCAGGGGACCGTGGCCGCCATCCGTTCGTAGTGCAGCGTCTCGGGCAAGTCGGTGGGCTGGTGGTAGCGCGGGGTCCGCCCGCTGGACAGGAACAGAAACGGCACCGAGGCGTTGCGGAACGCATCGTAGTCGCTGAACGGCACGTGGCCGACCAGCGGGAGTTCTTCGATCAGATGCAGGCCGAGCGGCAGAATCGTGAGGGGGGAAGCGTCAGGCGTCAGGGGGTTCGCCTCACGACTCGCCGCCTCCTTGAGGCGGCGGTAGAGCCCCTGGCTCTTCTCCGCTCCCGCCGCAAAGACCATCTCGCGCATGGGTTCCCAATGGACGCCGCCCATGATGTCCATGATGACGACGGCCTGGATTGCGTCGAGGGAGCCGATCTCCGGCGGAAGGTGATCGGCAAAATACTGCGACCCCATCTGGGGGGTGCGGATGTAGGGCGGCTCCTCGGCATTGAAGGCCGCGAACAGGACGTGGTGGTGACGGAGCGCCGGCAGGGAGCGGGCCAACTCGATCAGGATCGCCACGCCCGAGGCATTGTCGTCCGCGCCGAGATGGGCCTCGCCCAGGTGGTCATAGTGGGCGCCGACCAAGAGATACGGAGCTTGCGCTGTGGCCCCGGCCGCCGGTTTGAGGCCGAGCAGGTTGTCGCCCAACTGGGCCGGCAGGCCCTGTCCATAGCCGCCCAGCGACGACAAAGGGACCAGCCCTGCTTCCTGAAAGCGGGTCCTGATGTAGTCCGCCGCGGTCCGGTTGCCCTGCGTGCCCGGTTTGCGGCCCTGAAGGGAGGGATCGGCCAGGGAGCGGACGTGGGCGTGTAAGGCTTTAGCCAGGTCGCTGGTGATCGGAAGGCTGGCAGGCTCGACTGGTTGCATGGCCCCCAGTGATGTGAGCAAGAGGGAGCCGATGCACAGACCTGCGGCTCCTCGGAGAAGCATCGCGCGAGGGGTCAAGGCTTTCGTTGGTCGTCCTGGTTTGCGGGCCTGGCCGCTTCCGGTTGGGTTTGCGCCTTGTGGCGCAGGGCTCGGCCCTTGTCCGGCGTCGGGTCCGTGATCACTCCATACACCTCCCGCCCTTCGTGGCCTTCCGGCAGGTATTCCGTGATCGGCATCCCGTCTTCCCGCACGAAGAGCAGGCAGTGGCAGTATTTGTAGATCTGCATCTCGTCGCAGGCGCAGATCCAGCGGCGGAGCTTGGCTTCCGCTTGCTTGTCCTTGTAGAAGTTGCAGGGGCAGAGGGGCCTGCCCAGTTCTTCCACATGCATCGCCAATCCCTTCACCACGGCTTCCGTCACGGCGGGGGTGGGATGGAAGGTGGTGCCGCTCTTCTCCGCGAAGCCCTTCGTGAACTTCCACATTTTATCGAGACTGTCTTTGCTTGGCTCTCCCATGCACCGTCCCTTTTGGCAGGATGTTGAAAAAGTCCGCCAGCTTTGTTCTCGCATCGCTCAAAGCCTCCACGTACCGCAAAGAGTACGCATCGGCTTCTCGCTCGCTGCGGCCTCGCTGAACGGTCTTTTTGACCATCCTGCGGGGTCTGATCGCGTCGCCTCGACCGTCCCAGGCTCGTCAGTTGCCTGGTGTGACGATGGCTTTCAGCCGCCTGTCAGCACTCATTCGAGGATTGCTGCGCGGCACCGGCGCTGAGCAGTTTACAAGCATTCCCGCCTCCTTTACAATCCGCTGATTCACGGATGCGAGACGCATGACGGAAGCCGCGTTCCCAAACGAGATGACCGAACGGCTGCTGGCGCGCATGGCCGGGGCCCTGGACCGGTCTGCCGTCACGGATCTGGCCGCCAAACTGGCCCGGGCCGGTGCCGTGCCGGCCGTCCTGAGCCTCTTCGACGAATTGGCCGACACCTCCGCGAAGGTGACGCAAGGGGCGATCGAGGCCTTGCCCGAATTGGACCGGCGGGGGGCCTTGGGCTCGGTGGTTCCCTGGCTGGACCTGGGTATCGCCCTGGCCGGTTCGTCCGGCGCCGTGGCCATGAAATATTTCAAGGAAAGACCGCTGGTGCTCGGATTGATCGAAACGGAACCGGCCTGCCTGCAGGCGCTTGAACTGGCTTTGGAGCTGGCGGACAGCGACGTCAACGTCGCGCTGGAGTTCGTCCGCAAGGCGCCGGAGCTGCTGACGGTGCTTCCGGCCGAACGGTTGTCCGCCTGGGCTGAGGTCGGCGTGGAGCTGGCCCGCGTGGACTTCGTCCTGGGCATCGAGTTTCTCCGCCAGAGCCCCGCGCTCGCGGCGGTGATTCCGCTGGATCAGGTGCGCGCCTGGGTCGGGTTCGGGATGAAGCTGATCGCGCAGAACAGCCTGGGCAAGACCGACTATGTGGGCACATTGGAATTTTTCCGTACCAGCCCGATGATCCTGGGCGACGTGCCGGAGGTGGCGGTGCGGGCCCTGGTGGTGCAGATGGGGTCGGTCCTGGCCGATCGCGCCCCTGAGGCGGCGATTTCGTTTCTGGCCGAGTCCCCGGCGCTCTTGCGGCGGATGCCCAATGAAGCCTGGCGGCTCCGCTGTCTCCAGTATGGGCTGCTGGTCGGCGAGCGCGATGCGGAAGCAGCCCTGGCCTACTGGCGGCGCTGTCCGGACATCCTGGCCTTGATCGGCGAGACCGAAGAGGCGCGCGACAAGTTCGAGCAATGGTATCGGGGCGGGATGGAGGTGCTGGGCTACAGCGCCGAAGGCGCGCGGGCCTATTTTGCGCTGGAGACGAAGAAGGCGCTCGCGTCGGTGACGCAGGCGATGAGCGGCGTGCCGTTGCGGCAGATCGCCCGGTCGTTGAAGTTGTTCGCCCAGGGACTCTGCGGGACCGACGTCACGATCCGCTCGCTCCCCGACACGGCCGAGGACCCGGCCAAGGGACCGGGCCGGGCGACGGTCAGCGCCGACGGGCGGACGATTGCCCTGCCGGCGATCCTGCGCCGCTACGACAAGCGAGAAGACAACGTCCGGCTCTACACGGTGATGACGGCGCATGAGGCGGGGCACCTGGAGTTCGGGACCTATCGCCTCTCGCTGGAGCCCCTGGCCGACTCGATCGAGGCCCTGCGCTTGCGCTATGGGCGAACCGGCATTCCGGCCAGTCTCGCCGGGGTCTTTGCCCTCTATCCGCAGCCGGGGCTGATCCGCGACTTGTGGACCTTGCTGGAAGATGCGCGAGTCGAGTACCTGCTCCAGCTCGAATATCCTGGGCTCAAGCGGGACCTGGCGGCGCTGGCGCGGGACGCGGCCACGACCCGGGCGCTGTTGCACGGGATGACGGTGCGGGAGATGGTCGTGGATGCCCTGTTGCTCCTCTCCACCCAGGAACCGGACTCGTTCCGGATTCCGGATGCGATCGCTGACGTGGTGGCGCGGGCCTGGGGCTTGTGCCAAGCCGTCCTCGATCCAGGCGCCAC
>JACQCB010000043.1 GCA_016201805.1 Nitrospirota bacterium
AGCCCGCGCCGGCATGTCCTTCATCGATGTCGTCGCCGGCGGCGGCAACTCGCGCTCGAAGGGCGTCTTGATCAAGTCCAAATAGCGCCGCGACCGACGGCGCCGCTTTCTCTTCCCAGGCTTCGCCGAGAGCCTCTTGCGCCTCGTGTTTCACGTCGCCGTTCTCCTGTCCACTCTCTCGACATTGGCGAGGGCGGTATGCTACCTTACGCGGGCTCTACGCAGGCCTGCTCCATCCGGAATACCGCAGACTTGCAGGGATTTAATCGTATGATGTTCAAGAAAATTTTGGTGGCCAACCGAGGCGAGATCGCGATGCGGATCATCCGCGCCTGCCGCGAACTCAACATCGCCACCGCCGCGATTTATTCCGAGGCCGACTCGACCGGCATCTACGTCAAAAAAGCGGACGAGGCCTATCTGGTCGGTCCGGGACCGGTCAAGGGTTTCCTGGACATGCAGCAGATCGTGGACATCGCCCTCCGTATCGGGGCCGATGCGATCCACCCGGGTTACGGGTTCCTGTCGGAAAACGCCCAGTTCGCCCAGTTGTGCCAGGTCTCCGGCATCACGTTCATCGGCCCGTCCCCCCAGGTCATCAACCTGATGGGTAGCAAGGTCAAGGCCAGGGAGCTGGCCAAGAAAGTGGGCGTCCCGATCGTGCCCGGCACGGACGAAGCGGTCATGCGGGTCGAAGACGCCCTGGCCTTCGCCCGAACGGCCGGCTATCCCGTCATGATCAAGGCCAGCGCCGGCGGCGGCGGGAGGGGCCTGCGTGTGGTCCACACGGATCAAGAACTCCGCGGCAACATGGAGACCTCGTCCAGGGAGGCGCTGGCGGCCTTCGGAGACGGCAGCATCTTCATCGAAAAATACGTCGAACGGCCCCACCACATCGAGTTTCAGATCCTCGGTGACAAACACGGCAACGTGATCCACCTGGGCGAGCGAGACTGTTCCGTGCAGCGGCGGCACCAGAAGCTGATCGAGATCGCCCCCTCGCTCATTTTGACGCCCCAACTGCGCCGCGAGATGGGCGAGGCCGCCGCCACGATCGCCCGCGCGGTCGATTACGACAACGCCGGCACCGTGGAATTTCTCCTGGACCAGGAAGGACGCTACTACTTCATCGAGATGAACCCGCGCATCCAGGTCGAGCACACGGTCACCGAGCAGATTACCGCCGTGGACATCGTCCGTTCCCAGATCTCGATCGCCGCCGGGCTGCCGTTGGAATTCAAGCAGGAAGACGTCACCCTGCAAGGCCACGCCATCCAGTGCCGCATCAACGCCGAGGACCCGCGCAACAACTTCCGGCCCTCCACGGGCACGATCACGGCCTATTTGTCCCCCGGCGGCATCGGCGTCCGGATCGACGGCGCGGTCTATAAGGACTACGCGGTGCCTCCTTACTACGACGCGCTCCTCGCCAAGCTCACCGTGCGCGGGCGCACCTGGGACGAGACGGTCAGCCGCATGCACCGGTCGCTGGAAGAATATGTCTTGCGCGGGGTCAAGACCACGATCCCCTTCCTCAAGAAGATCATGGAGGAGCCGGATTTCCGCGCCGGACGCTTCGACACCTCCTACCTGGAGACCCATCCGGACCTGTTCGCCTACGACGACAATTACGAGCCCGAAGATTTGGTGGTCGCCATTTCCGCGGCGATCGCCTCCTATGAAGGGCTCTGAGCGCAGGTTCCTTCACCAACACGGGTAACGACGCATGGCGGCCAAGAAAACGCAGACGACGAAACGATCCTCCCCCAAAACGGCCCCTCGGAAGGCGGCCCCGGCCCGCCCCGCCGCGAAGGGCAAGGCGGCGGCTTCCGCCAAGGAGACCGGCCTCTCGGCCTTCCCCGCCGGCTCCGCCCCGGGGAAACAGCTGTTGCTCACGGACGTGGTGCTGCGCGACGGCCACCAGTCGATCCTGGCCACGCGCATGCGCACCGAGGACATGCTGCCGGTCGCGCAGAGCCTGGACGCCGTCGGCTATTGGTCGCTGGAAGTCTGGGGCGGCGCCACCTTCGACACCTGCCTGCGCTTCCTGAAGGAAGACCCCTGGGAACGACTCAAGGCCCTCAAGCAGGCCATGCCCAGAACCAGGTTGCAGATGCTCCTGCGCGGGCAGAATATCGTGGGGTACCGGCACTATGCCGACGACGTGCTGGCGAAGTTCGTCGAACAGTCCGCAGCCAACGGCATCGACGTCTTCCGCATCTTCGACGCGCTCAACGACGTGCGCAACATGGCGCCGGCCATGCGCGAGGTCAAAGCCTGCGGCAAGCACGTCGAAGCCTCCATCTGCTACACGGTCAGCCCGGTCCACAGCCTGGACCGCTTCGTCGAGATGGCCAGGCAACTGGAAGACCTGGGCACCGACACCCTCTGCATCAAGGACATGGCCGGGCTCCTGGCGCCGGCCGACGCCTACACGTTGGTCAAGCGCCTCAAGGCGGCGGTGCGGACGCCCATTCACCTGCACAGCCACTATACCTCCGGCATGGCCTCCATGTCGGCCCTGATGGCTGTCTTGGGCGGGCTGGACATGTTGGACACGTCCATCTCGCCACTGGCCGGCGGCACGTCGCACCCGCCGACCGAAACCCTGGTCGCCGCGCTGCGGAACACGCCCTACGACACGGGGCTGGACCTGACGCGGTTCGTGCCCATCGCCGAACACTTCCGAACCGTCCGCCGGAAGTACCAGCAGTTCGAAAGCGACTTCACCGGCGTGGACGCGGAAATCCTGACCTCCCAGATCCCGGGCGGCATGCTCTCCAACTTGGCCGCCCAATTGGCCCAGCAGAACGCGCTGGACAAGATGCGACAGGTCCTGGAGGAAGTCCCTCGCGTCAGGCAAGACATGGGCTACCCGCCGCTGGTTACCCCCAGCAGCCAGATCGTGGGCACCCAGGCGACGCTGAACGTGCTGACCGGCGAACGGTACAAAGTCATCACGACCGAGACCAAGAACTACTTCCTGGGCCTCTATGGAAAGCCGCCGGGCCCGGTCTGCAGCGACGTGATGGCCCGAGTGATCGGCAACGAAGCCCCGATCACCGGTCGGCCGGCGGACCGGCTGGAGCCGGAACTCGAAGCGGCGCAGCGGGAGTCGGCAGGCAAGGCCGCGTCTCCCGAAGACGTCCTCTCCTTCGCCCTGTTTCCGGCCATCGCGCGGGAGTTTTTCGAGGAGCGCGAGAAGGGCGCACTCAGGCCGCCGGCGCTGGAACCGATGCCGGAGAAGGGGCCGACCGTCGCGCACGAGCTGCACCTGGCGCCGGTGGAGTTCAACGTCACGGTGCACGGGGAGACCTTCCACATCCAGGTCTCCGGCTCAGGCCGCAAGAGCGACGGCCGCAAGCCCTACTACATCCGGGTGAACGACAAGCTCGAAGAAGTCTACCTGGAGCCCATTCAGGAGGTGCTGGCCGGTGTGCCGGAAGCGCCGGATGCGGGCAAGGCCGGCAAACCCAAGCGGCCCAAGCCCAGCAAACCCGGCGACGTGGCCTCCCCGATGCCGGGCCGGGTGGTGAAGGTCCTCGTGGCCGAGGGCGACGTGGTGAAGGCCGGCGACCCCGTGCTCATTATCGAAGCCATGAAGATGGAGAGCCGCGTGCCGGCCCCTATCGCCGGCAGAGTCACCGCAGTCCTTGTCAAGGAAAGTGAGGACGTCAAGCCGGACGAAACCCTCGTGCAGTTGGAGTGATGGCTAGAGGCGATCGGCAATGGGCCATGGGCATGAGACATCCCGGCTTGAGCCTCGTTTGCATCGCCTGTTGTCTTTCCGATTGCCGATCGCCCATCGCCTCTGGCCCATTGCCCGCACATACCTTGCCTGCGCCGTCTTGTCGTTGATGCTGAGCAACTGCACCGCCTCTCCGGACACGCCCCCCTGGTTCGACTCATTCCAGCGCCTGCCGATCAAGACCGTCGTGGTGGGAGCACAGCGTATCGCCTATCTGGATCAAGGCCACGGTCCCCCCGTCATCCTGATCCACGGCTTCGGCGGCTCCATGTGGCAGTGGGAATACCAACAGGCCGCGCTCTCCTCCGCACACCGTCTGATCACGCTGGACCTCCTGGGCTCCGGCCTGTCCGACAAACCCGATCTGGACTATACCCCTGCCGAGTTCGTGACCTTCTTGACGAATTTCATGGACGCCTTTGGAATCGACCGCGCCTCACTGGTCGGCAATTCAATGGGGGGCGGGCTGGCCCTCGGCATGGCCCTGACCCATCCGGATCGGGTGGACCGCCTGGTCCTGATGGACGGACTCCCCGACAAGGTCCGCGAGAAACTGACCAGTCCCCTCATACAACGCGCGATCGACACGCAGGCGCCGGTCTGGTTGATCCGTCTCGGCAACTGGCTGGCCGGACGGGGTCCCACCCGGTCCGTCCTCCAGGAGATCGTGCAC
>JACQCB010000044.1 GCA_016201805.1 Nitrospirota bacterium
GGCATCGCACAATCCCGTGTTTCTGACCTTGTGCGCGGCAAATGGGAAAAGTTCAGCCTGGAAATGCTGATCACGCTTGAAGCAAGGCTTGGGCGCACCGTTCGTGTTGAGTGCGCCGCGTAGAGTGGATGCGCGCATTCCTTCTTGCTGTCTCTTCAGCGGTGCGAAGCTGCTCTTCGCCGAGAGCCTAACGCTTTCAAGCCATATGCCGTCGGCCATACGCTCTTAGGTGCGCCATCAGCTATCAGCCATACGCTCTTCTCTGAGAGGAAACCATGCGCACGATTGTGTTGTTAACGATCTCGAACATTTTTATGACGATTGCCTGGTACGGGCATTTGAAGTACAAGGACTCGCCCTTGTGGATCGCCATCGGCGTGAGTTGGGGAATCGCGTTCGTAGAATATTGCTTTCAGGTGCCGGCCAATCGGATCGGGCATTATCAGTTTTCGGCGGCGCAGTTGAAGACGATCCAGGAGGTCATTACGCTGGTGGTGTTTTGTGCGTTCTCGGTGTGGTATCTGAAAGAGCCGCTGAAGTGGAATTATCTGGTCGGGTTCCTCATGATCGTCGGCGCGGTAGTCGTGATCTTCAAAGAATGGTAGGGCTTAGCTGGCAGCTGTTACTTGGGTGTGTAGGTCAGCGTGAATTGGTACTCGGCGCCTCCGACATGGAGGTTCGAGTTGTTCCCATAGACGGCGCTGTCAAACTTGACTGAGTTTGTGGGCGCATAGGTTACGACGCCCTGGAGCTTGAGCGTGTCGGTGAACTTGTAGGTGCCCCCGCCGGCGACATGATTTGTGGTGATGTTGGCGCTCGTCGGGTCCAGGGTATTCACGGGGACCGGATTGTTCCCGACGTTATAGCCAGCATGCACGGTCAGTTGCTCAGTGGCGTCGTAGGTCGCGCCGACGGCTACGACGTACTGGTCCCGCCATTGGTACTGGAGGATGATCCGGTCGGTGGGCATGGCCGAATTGTTGCCGTTTTTCAAATTGACCACTACGTTGTTCATGGCGGCATCCCAGTTGATCCACTGGAACTTGATTCCGATGAGGAGGCCCTTTTGGGGCCGGAGGGCGATCCCAGCCGACAGGTCATCAGCCCATTTGAAGCCGTTGACGTCGGCATCGTAGGTTACCTTCCCGATCCCTGGCTGATTCCTGGTGATCTGTCCGTTCGAGAAGGGAAGGTGAACGCTTGAGTTGTAGGTCAGGCCAAACGTCACCATCTCGTTGAACTTGTACATGAGCCCGTATCTGGGCGCGAAGCCAAGGGCATAGGCGCAGGTGGCCGGCATGCCCAGGCCGTTTGCGCGGTTGCAGGTGCCGGTCGACTCGAATCCGGCAATCACTCCTGCAAGCGCCGTGTTGGGAAGAACGGCGAGCGAGAGGTC
Source organism: Nitrospirota bacterium (assembly GCA_016201805.1). Lineage (GTDB taxonomy): Bacteria > Nitrospirota > Nitrospiria > Nitrospirales > Nitrospiraceae > SCVQ01. The sequence continues at coordinate 1,397 of JACQCB010000044.1, forward strand.
CGAGTAAGACAGGCCAAGGGTGACGCCGATGGACAGCTTGTCAGTTACTTGGTAGGCGATGCTGGGAGTCAGCTTGTAGTGTCTGATCTGGCTGGAGGTCTTGTCGGTCGTTCCGAATTGTGTTTGCAGGCCTTGGTAGTCGGCCGCGGTTCCGCCGACGGTGAAGAATCCCACGCCGACCGTGACTCGAGTGTCCGGAATGTGCCGGATATAGCCGGCGTTGGGAATCACAAACGGGTCGTTCTTGGCATCGTGGTTAGAGTTCAGGCTGTTCGAAAAGTTCTGTTGCGGCTGAATGATTCCGATCGACAGCCCGGCGTGCTCGCCCCTGATCTGAACCATCCCGGCCGGATTCGTGTTCATGGCCGAGAAATCCGTGGCGACCGCCGTGTCGGCGCCAGCTAAAGCGGACGAGATGCCGCCGGATCCGATCAAGTTCAGGCCGTTGGTCGCCCAGACCGGTTTGCAGGATAGCCAGACCAGTAACGCAATGAGGAGGGCGGGGCCAAGTCGAGGATATTCTCGGTGGCCGGAGCGCGGCTGCCGAGACCATGCCGCCCGCGCATCAAGTAGATGATTGCGCAGCATCATGTCGATCCCGCTCTATTCTTCCGGCCGGACAGCCCCGCACTGTCCGGCCGGCACGCGAGTGCCTGTTGACAGGAAACCCTATGCTCCCCCTCCGCCGTTTGTCAAAGAGACCTGTCCCCATCTTTAGGATGGGTTGCGAAAAGAGGGCGGGTTCGTCGGAATGCATGATCGGAAGACCCGAGGACCAATCCCGGATCACACCAGCGCGCGGGCTGAAGGCCTGAGGAGCCTTCTCGATGGCATCGTTGCATACGATCGACGCTCCCTGTCGGGCCGAATTGATCCTGTCGTTGCTGCGGCCTCGATCGCATTCGGGTTCGCGTACGTTCATCCATTTGAAGATGGCAACGGGCCCTCCGCCCTGCACCGGCATGCGCCTCAGAGTTGAACGCAGGGCGCCGGTTAGGCTTTTGGCTTGACACAGTCGGGTGCGCCCCGCTGCTGGCAGAGCCGGTACCGAATCGTTTCTGCCCAGGATTCCATCGCTTTATTCACATCGTCCCACGAATCAAACGAGTCTGCGTCGAGGCGTTTCTTGCCGACCCGTCGATCAGCGGAGGCCCCTAAGACTTCCCCGGAGGTGGAGTCGATAAACTTGATTTCAGCGCTGATCTCGCCAACAAATGCCGGCTTACCGGTGAACACCGTTTTGATTGTGGAGCCCATAAAAAAGACGTTCATCGGTGCGGGCACGGAAGAGAGGGTGCGCAGCACGACGTTGGTCTTTTCGGCACCAGTGAGTGCGGCTTGTATGCGCAAGGTATTCGGGCCTGGGCTGGTGACCATTTCAAAGTCTTTCGCCAAGCTCTTGTACACCAGACTGTGCAGCAAGTTGGCGACCTGCTGCAGGTCTTTTTCTTTGTCTGTGTCCGTCGCGCCCAGGTTCCAAATCTGCACGGGATCGAGGAGGATTTTCTTGTACGTGCCGCGCGGGATCAGCAGCACTTTGGGGTTCCGGTAGACGAGCAGCGCTTCGTCGTCGCTTCCTTTATGCATCAGCGGGTATAGGGTTCCCAAGAAGCCGGACTCTTCCATTGAGCGTGCCTGTTTCGTCGGGGAACACCCCACCAGCAACGTGATTGTCAGCGCGAGCACCGAGAGCCAAGTCGTCATAAAGCCTCCTTGCATGGATTAGGGGAGGGAAGTCCGACCAAGGGCAGCGTCCCACATGCCCTCAGTCAGGTAGTGGGTCAGGGTGATGTAATCTTCTCCGTGTAAAAACAAGACGGGTGTAAGCTGGGTCGTTGTCGAAGTGAACCCATTCTAGGCGGTAGGACTTTGCTTTTGAGGGGAGTGGCTCGAACACCCTCAAGAAACCCCAACAGGTGCCTATGATTAGCTCTTTCCCGGTTCTTGTCAAGATGCCGAGAGATGTCCGCTTGTGCGGTCGGGGCGCGATCAATGCTTGCGCTCTCTCTGCATCAGCTTGTCCGTCCAGGCCAGAAGAATCGCCGAGCCGAGGAAGGTCAGATGGATCAGGATTTGCCACTTGATATGTTCCGTTGAGACGTTGCTGATGTTGACGAAGGCTTTGAGCAGATGGATGCTCGAGATTCCGATGAGGGAGGCCGCCAGCTTGACCTTGATCGTGCCCGGATCGACGTGCGTCAACCAGTCCGGACGGTCACGATGTCCTTCGAGGTCGAGCTTGCTGACGAAGGTTGCATAGCCGCCGATGATCACCATCGTGAGCAGGTTTGCCACCATCGTGATGTCGATGAGCGAGAGGACGCCGAGCATGAAGATGGTTTCGGTCAACGACGTGATGCTATGCGCTATTTCCCAGAGTTCGGTCAAAAACTTGTACGCATAGAGGAGCTCGACGACGATCAGGCCGGCGTAGAGGGGGGCTTGAATCCATCGGCTGGCGAAGACCATGATCTCGAAGCCGTGTTCAATGCGGCTGACGCCTCCGCCGCCGGGTCCGGCTGGGGCAAGAGAAGCGGACGAGGGGTTGGCAACGTTCGACATGGGACCTCCTTCTGTGTGCGATGAGGATTGATCGAGCCGCTTACGGGGAGTGGGCGGTGGTTGCGGTTGCCGAGGGCTGCTCAGTGGAGCGAACCCGGAATGCTCAGCGACGGGGGCCGCGCTGGTGTGGGTTTGAGACCGGCGGCATTGCAGGATCGTGGGCAGCCAATTCGTTCAGGGCAAGGCCGACTCGACGTAAGCGGCGGTATCCTAGGAGAAGACGCGGCGGTCTGTCAATGATGGACCGTTCAGGGGGCAGGATGAGTCCAACCGTGTCGGTCGATGCCCGGCTGGAGGCAGGACGTTCCGGCCTATGGAAGGGACTCGAAGCGAAACGGTCGATGGAGCGCCGCCTATCCGGTGTTTACCCTGCCGCCAGGCGACGCCGTCCTCTCCCCACACCATTTTCCACACCACGGGGCTTGATCGAGACCAGATAGTCAAATCGGCTGGGAAGGGGCTGAAGCGTCAACACACCGTTTCGGCTGAGGCGGTCGATGGCGGTGAACAGTTGGTTCCAGGAGTAGGCAGGCAACTCCTGTATTAGGATATCCAGGTTGCAAGGCCCCCCTTGTTCAAGTCTGAGGAGGATTGCGGAGTCGATGGCAAGGGTCGCCGACATAATCAGAACCTCTTCCAAGCTCCAGCTTCCGACACGCAGGACTGGCCAGTCGGCGCCGGTTCATGACAGCAAAGCGCGATACGTCTCTATTCGTGTGGGTCGGTCGATCAGTCGGAAAACTTGAGTCTTGCGCGGGTTACCGGAGGGCTTCCCTGATTGCAGTGACGGTTTTGGCGTCAATTCCGGCCGTTTCTCGCAGTTGTTCGTCCGTGGCCTCGGCGATTTTCTCCAGGCTTCCGAATTGCCGGAGCAGGCGGTTCCGTCGTGTTTTCCCCACTCCGCTGATTTGGTCCAGGCGGGAGGCGATCAGGGCTTTTCCCCGCAGCGTTCGATGGTAGGCGATGGCGAACCGGTGCGCTTCGTCCCGGATGCGCTGTAGCAAGTGCGTGGCCGGTGAAGCGGCGCGAAGGATGATCGGGTTTTTCCGGCCGGGCAAGAAGATGCGCTCCTCCTTATCGCCTCGCGCCTTGGCGAGGCCGATCACGGGGAGCCCCGATCGGCCGACCTGTCTCAACCCCTCCGTCGCAGCGGCCAGCTGTCCCAGCCCTCCGTCGATCAGGACCAGATCGGGAAGCGGCAGGTGCTCTTCTTGCCCGTAGCGCCGCAGGACTGCCTCCTGCATGCTGGCGAAGTCGTTGGCGCCCTGGACGGTCTGGATGCGAAATCGGCGGTAGTCCGCCTTCTTGGCCTCTCCGTCCTCCCACACGACCAGCGACGCGACCGACTGGTCGCCCATCGTGTTGGAGATGTCGAAGCCTTCGATCCGTCGAGGCGCCCGGTCAAGGCGGAGCAACCGCTTCAATTCTGCGACGGCCTGGCGGCCGCTCTCCTCGTTCCGAAGATGATCGGCCACCGCGGCTCCGGCATTCTCCTCGGCCAACAGCAGCAACTCGTGCTTGAGGCCGCGCTCCGGCGCGACGATCTTCACCACCTCGCCCTTTTTCTCAGAGAGCCAGGATTCGATGAGTGCGGTGTCGCCCAACGGTGTCGGCACGAGCAGTTCCTTGGGCGGCAACACGTCCTTGTTGTAGAACTGTTCAATGGCGGACCGGACGAGTTCTTCGTCCGTGGCATCCGCGGACTCCGGCCAGAAGAAGTCCTTGCGCCCGATCAGCAGGCCTCCGCGGACGAAGAGCATCTGCAGGTCCACGGCGGCGCCCTGCCGGGCGAGGCCGATCACGTCCTGCTCCGTGGCGGCCGTCTGGGCCACCCGCTGTTTTTCCAACGTCCGCTCGATGCTGACGATCCGATCCCGCAGCCGCGCCGCATCTTCGAACCGCTCGCGGTCGGATGCCGTCTGCATCTCCGCCCGCAGGCTGTCCAACAGCTCCGTATCGCGGCCCTCCAAAAACTGCCGCACCTGTTTGACGATCCGATGGTAGTCCTCGCGGCTCTGGTTCCCGATGCAGGGGGCCAGGCACCGCTTGATTTCAAACTCGATGCAGGCCCGCTCGGCCTTGCCGTCGATCTCGATCTCGCAGGTCGCCAGCGGAAACACCTTGCGAATGACTTTGAGCGTTTCCCGCAAGGCGCCGGTTGGGACGTAGGGGCCGTAATAGAGCGCCCCGTCTTTCTGGACCTTGCGGACGATCGAGAGCCGGGGGAAGTTCTCTTTGACCGGGAGGCGGAGGTAGGGGTATTGCTTGTCGTCTCGCAGGACGACGTTGAACCGGGGGCGGTGCCGTTTGACGAGGTTGCTTTCCAGGATCAGCGCTTCGAGTTCCGACCGGGTCACGATGGTTTCGAGGTCCGTCACCTGGCTGAGCAGCAAGGCGGTCTTGGGGCTGGGGTCGCTCCCCTTCTGAAAATAAGACCGCACCCGGTCGGCCAGCACCAGGGCTTTCCCGATGTAGAGGATCTCTCCCCGCCCATTCTTCATCAGGTAGACGCCGGGCTGCTCGGGGAGGTGGGCTAGTTTGGATTGAAGCTCAGGAGTCATAAAAAAGAAGTTTTGAGTTGTGAGTTGAGACTCATAACTCAAAACTTAACACTCACAACTGAATTTACACAATGGCGGCGCCGGGCGGTTGCTCGATCAACTCGACCTCGTAGCCGTCCGGGGCGTCGATGAAAAGGAAGCGGTTGCCGGATGATGTGGTCGTCGGACCGTCGGTGATCGTGACGCCTTTGGCATGCAGAGCCTGGATGGTCTCGTCCAGGTTCTCCACTGCGAAGGCGAGGTGGACCAGGTCTTCCTGGACCCTGACCGGCCCGCTGGGGGGGAAGCTGCAGAGTTCGATCAGTTCTGCGCTGTTGGGCACGGCCAGAAAGGCCAGGTGGGACCCTCTCGGCGAGACCTTGCGTTCCAGGACTTGCAGTCCGAGCACGTCGCGGTAAAACGCGATCGTCTGGTCCATGTCGCTGACCCTCATCCGGGTGTGCAGCAGTTTCGTCACGCGCATCCGTTTCTCCAAAAAGAGCTTATGGCGTATGGCTTATGGTTCAGAACCGGATGTCTTCTTGCCTCAGGCTATACGCTATATGCCATCAGCCATATGCTCTTAGCTTTTCCTCACCGGTCCGCTCGTCTTGCGCATCAGGATTTCGGCGCTTCCCTGAATCAAGAAATTGGGGATGGGGCCGATCTTCCGGTATCCGTGCCGCTCGTAAAACTGCCTGGCCTTCTGGTTGAAGTCGGACACACAGACGAACAGGTTCTTGGTACGTGCGAAGACCAGCGTTTCCAGATGGTCCAGGAGTATTCCGCCGAGCCCCGTTCCTTGCGCCGAGGGAGCGACGACGAGCAGTTCGAGGTAGTCGCCCAGGAGAAAACGTTGACGCAACAGGGCCATGCCAGCGGCCGTGCCGTCCGTTTCGATGACGAACCCTTCCCGTCCCTGGAGTGGAACCGTGAGCAAGCCATCCCAGTCCTGCGCCGTATAGCCCAGTGTCTTCCAGGGCTCCGAGTCGGCCAACATCCGGGCCACGGCGTCGCGGTCTTCTCCTCGGTAGGGTCTAATGGAGGGGGGAGCCGACATGGCGATCCTGTTCTGTTGCGCACCGATTCAACAGGGTTGAGACGGTGACCGGTTGAAGGCCCTTGGCAAGGATCAGGTCCTGGTAGAGATCTTCCACTGCATCCTTGGTGTGGCGGCCCTTGCCGTTGGCGTGAAAGACGATCACGCTGCCGTTGCGGACGGTGGCTTTGAGCCGTTCGACCATTTTGGTCCGTGAGAGCGAGGGGTCCGGGTCGCCGGAGACGACGGACCAAAGGATGAACCGCAGTCCCAGCGCGCGGACGATCTCGACGGTGCGTTCGTCGTATTCGCCGTAGGGAGGCCTGAACAGCGCGAGGTGTTGCCCGTGCCGAGTTTCGAACAACGAGACGGCGTCCTGGATCTCGGCGCGCTGGCGGTCTGCGTCCAATAGAGGGAGGTGGGCATGGGCTTGCCCGTGGGTGCCGAGCTCGAAGAACGGCACCGCCTGCAGCGCCCTGACCTCATCCTCATGTTTGGCCATCCAGCGGCCGGACATGAAGAAGGTGGCTGGAATCTTCCGGTCGATCAAGGTCTGGATCAACTCCGCGTCATAGCCCGATCCCTCTCGAACCGGGCACAGGTCGAACGTGAGGGCGATGGTTGTGCAGGACGATGGGCCCGAGCGGATGACTTGCGCCTCACTGCTCCCGGCGGCCGGTCCCGCCCCCAGGGTCAGGAGGGCGGCGAGCATGGCGGGCATGATCCTGGTGTGCATGATGGTCAGCGGCCGTGGCTGCCAGGCCGCTGTGAGGGCGGCTCTTCGATCAGGATCGAGCCGTGCATCGAGACCGGAATGGTTTCCGACCCGCCCTCGCCGGCCGTGGAGCCTCTGAGCACGGTCGCTTCGCGCTGGATTCTGTAACTGACCACATCGACGAGGGCGAAGCAGACGCTCACGGATTGGTGCGGCTCGATTTTCGCAAATTCTTCCATCCCCCAAAAATAGGAAAACCCGCGTTCGCAGGCGAGTTCGTCCAATGAGTCCTTGTAAAAATACACCCAGGCGGGGGTCGTTCTCTGATTGACCCAACGGACTTCGTCTCCGACCTGGACGATGAGCTCATGGGGGGAGACGGTCTCTTCCTTAATGAGCACGTCATGGACGGCGCCGGTGCGGCTCGCGGTGGGCAGGCCGGCGCAGGCTGTGGTGAGGAGCAGAGCCGCCAGCAGGAACGTTCTATGAGTGGTCCTCATCATCATGCGAACCCTGTCCTTTCCAGCCGCCCGATTCATTCTGACCTCGAGGGGATTATACCGGAAATGTCGCCGCCAGTCAGTGGGATTGACGTATCCGAGCCGGACTGGTAAGGATCAAAGGATGAACGGTCCCGATTGGCAAATAGGGCGCATTCTGGGCATCCCGATCAAAGTCCACGTGTCGTGGTTCCTGATCTTCGGATTCGTCACCTGGAGCCTGGCGACCGGCTATCTGCCGGACATGTTGCCGGGCCTGTTCGTCGGACGCTATTGGCTGATGGCCGGTGTGGCGGCGCTGCTGCTGTTCGGCTCCGTCCTGCTGCACGAACTGGGGCATTCGCTGGTGGCAAGACGGTATCGAATTCCGATCGGCCAGATCACGCTGTTCGTGTTCGGGGGGATCGCCCAGATGCACCGGGAACCACCCGGGCCCAGGGCCGAATTCCTGATTGCCATCGCCGGGCCGATCGTGAGCTTCGTGCTCGGCGGGCTGTTGCTGGGAATGGCCACGATGGCCCATGTGGGGCAAGGCCTTGTGGCCTTGGGGATCCTGCTGGGATCTGTGAATCTGCAACTCGGGCTGTTCAACCTTATTCCAGGTTTTCCCCTCGACGGCGGCCGGGTGCTGCGGGCCGGCTTGTGGGCCTGGTCCGGCGATTTCAACCGGGCCACCAGACAGGCCGCCCTGGCCGGCCAGGGTTTCGGGATCGCCCTGGCCGGGGTGGGGGCAACCGTGATGGTGGGGGCAGGGACAGGCGCGATAGCGGGTTCCCTGGCGGCGAACGGCGGCTGGATCATCTTGATCGGGGCCTTCTTGTTTACGGCGGCCAGAGCCAGTCGCCGTCAGGCGGCCATCCGGGCCGCGCTGGCCACCGTGACCGTCGAGGAGGTCATGGTCCGCAACGTGGCGACCCTGCATCCGAACCTGACGGTGGAAGAGGCGGTCACTCAACATTTTCTCCCGCAAGGCTACGGGGGCTATCCGGTGTGGGACGAGCGCGGCTTGGTTGGGATGGTGACGGTCCAGGACGTGCAGGCCTTGGCGAAGTCCCTGTGGCCCAGGCGACGGGTTGGCGATATCGTGGAGCCTTGGTCGGAGGACATGGAGGTCTCTCCCAAAACCCCGGTTCTCACGGCGCTCGACCGGATGTTTTCCACGGGACGGAGCCGCCTTGCCGTGATGCAGGACGGGCTGCTGATGGGGCTGGTGACCCGGTCCGGGATCAGCCGGTTTCTGCAACTCCGCGGTCTGCCGCGCTGAGCTCGTGAAGCGTAGGACCCGCTGAAAACTCGCCGTACTTCCCGCCCTCTCTTCTATTCTTACGCGCTTCACGTTTCACGAATCACGCTTCACGCTCTTCAGCGCTTCGCCTGCAGCCGGTGCACGATGCCGGCTCCGAAGAGGAGCAAGGCCGCCGAGTAATAGACCCACAGCAGGAACAACACCACCATCAGCAGCGATCCGTACATCCGACCATAGACCGACAGGTGCTGCACGTAGGTGCTGAAGAGGTGCTTGGCAAATTCCCAGAGGAGTGCCAGCACGACGCCTCCCACCGCGGCCTCGCGCCATGCGGGCCGCTCTGTCGGCAGGTAGCGGTACAGACAGGTGACGGCGGCCAGGACCAGGGCAAAGGGGAGCACATACGAGAGAAGAAATTTGTGGGCGGCGATGGCAACCAGGTCAATGCCTCCGATCCGAGGCGCATAGTCGACGAGCAGGCGTAGGACCTGGGTGATGAGGTAGGAGAGGATCATCAGACCTTCCACCAGGCCGAGCAAGGCGATCGATATCGCGGTGGAGATCAACGGGTGTCGCTTGCGAGGCGATTCGAAGACGACGTTGATCGCGTAGTCCACCTCGTGGAAGACCAGCATCCCAAACCAGACGAAGGCCAGGAAGACCACCCAGCGAACGATCTGTTCGCCGGCCACCCGCTTGACCTCTGCCGCCAGGTCGGCGCCCAGCGTGGGCAGGAATCCCTGGAGGAAATTCAGGAGGAAGTCGTAGCCGATCCGATCCTGACTGACGAAAAATCCGACGATGTAGAGGAGCAGAAAGACGATCGGAAAGAAGGACAGGAGGGCGAAGAAGGCGAGCGAGGCGGCCAGACTGGAACATCCGTGCCGTCGGAAGTCGACGGCGGCGCCATAGAGCAATCGGAAGAGAGCGATCACGTCAGGGCGAAAGGCTACTCGCTCTTTGGCGAAGGGTCAAGCAAATGTTGGCGGGTTGGCTGGTCGGAAGAGCCGAGGCGAGGCGCGGTCACTTGAGCGCGAGTACGGCTTGGGCGGCGAGGGAGACGAGCGGGTCCGGATAGAGGCCGAGGACGAGCACGCCGGCCAGGGCGCAAGCGAGCACGACGGTCAGGGCCGGTGAGGCGATGAGGTGCGGCGCGAGGCCGGTCGAGCTGTGCGGGTCCCGCATGTACATGACCATCACCACCCGCAGGTAATAATAGGCGGAGACGGCGGCGAAGAGCAGGGCTAGCACCGCCAGCCAGGCCAGGTCGGCCTTGACGGCGGCCAGAAAGAGATAGAACTTGCCGATGAAGCCGGCCGTCGGTGGAATGCCGGCCAGCGACACCATGAACACCAGCATCAGGAACGCCGCGAGCGGCTGACGTTTGGCCAGCCCGGCGAAGTCCTCGATGGCCTCGCCCTCCAGCCCGCCTTTTCTGAGCAGGGCGACGACCGTGAACGCGCCCAGCGTCATCAAGGCATAGATCGCCAGGTACAACATGACGCTCGAGAGACCGAGGGAGCGCACCGCACTGTCCGCCGTCACCCGGCCTGCCACCACGACGCCGATGAGCGCATAGCCGGCGTGTGCGATGCTGGAATAGGCGAGCATCCGCTTGATGTTGGTTTGGACGATGGCGACGAGGTTGCCCAGGGCCAAGGTGGCGATGCAGAGCACGAGAAACAGGACGTGCCAGTTGGCCTTGAGTCCGCCCAACCCTTCCAGAAAGACCCGCAGGAACGCGCCGAAACTGGCGGCTTTGGCCGCCACGGCCATGAAGGCGGTGACGGAGGTGGGGGCGCCCTCGTACACGTCCGGCGTCCACATGTGAAACGGCACCGCGGCGATTTTGAAACCGAACCCGACGACGAGCAGGATCATCGCCAGCAAGAGCGCCGGGTCGTCCAGGCCACGGGCGCTGACGGCGGAGGCAATGGCCGAGAGGCGGGTGCTGCCGGCCACGCCGAACAGCAGCGAGATGCCGTAGAGCAGGATGCCGGACGAGAAGGCGCCCAGCACGAAGTACTTGGCCGAGGCCTCCAGGGACCGTCCATCGGCGCGCTTGAAGCCGGCCAGCACGTACAAGGAGAGGGACATCAATTCGGTCCCCAAATAGATCGTCAGCAGGTCGGCGGCCGAGACCATGACCATCATGCCGGAGAGGGCCAGGAGCAGAAAGCCGTAGTACTCGGTCAGGTGAATCCGCTCCTCCTTCAGGTAGGCCATCGACAGCAAGATGGTGAGTCCGCTGACCGCGTAGAGCAGCAGTTTCCAGAAGCTGGCGTAGGGGTCGATGATGACCAGGTCGTTGAAGGCCATCGTGCGGACGTCAAACTGCGAAGCGGTCAGGCCGAAGCAGAGGGCCAATGCGCCGAGGCTGAGCCAGGCCAGCCACCCCTTCCGTGGGGCCGGCGTGATCGGGTCCAAGGCCAGCACGAGACAGGCGGTCGCCGCAACGATCAACTCGGGGAGGATGGCCAGTAGGTCGGTCACGGGGAGCGTCATGGTGTCCGGCCGATGGTGGGTGGTGGAAGGTGACTATCGGCCGATGCAGGGCGCTGCGTCTTATTAACCGTAAGCCATCGGCCGTCCGTTCCCGATGTCCCGCGCCGGGCGACGGCGGTGTGACGTTGATCCAGGTGTTCGACCAGGTGGTTCACGCTGGCGTGCATGGGCGCGAGCACCGGGTTCGGGAAGAAGCCGATCCAGAAGACCAGGAACGCCAACGGAGTCAGCGTGGCCCATTCGCGCAGGTTCAGGTCGATCAGCTTCGGGGCGGTCTTGGCGACCGGCACCCCGAAGGCGACGCGCTGGACCATCCAGAGAAGATAGGCTGCGGCCAGGATGATCCCCAGGGCCGCCGCGGCCGCGGCCGGCTTGCTCCACATGAAGGTGCCGGCCAGGACCAGGAACTCTCCCACAAAACTATTCGTGCCGGGCAGTCCCAGTGAAGAGAGCGAAAAGATGACCAGGAAGGCCGCGTAGCGAGGCATCGGGCCGGCGAGGCCGGCGTTGTCGGCGAGCAGGCGACTGTGGGTCCGCTCGTAGAGGATGCCGACGCACAGAAAGAGGGCGCCGGTCGTGATGCCGTGGTTGAGCATCTGCATGAGCGCGCCCTCGATGCCTTGGGCGTTGAGGGCGAAGATGCCCAGCGTGACGGATCCCATGTGGCTGACGCTGGAGTAGGCGATGAGTTTCTTGAGGTCGGTCTGAGCCAGGGCCATATAGGCGCCGTACAAGATGGCCATCAACGAGAGGCCGATCATGGCCGGTGTGAACGTGTCGGTGGCGTCCGGCAACATCGGGAGCGTGAAGCGCAGAAAGCCGTAGGTGCCCATCTTCAGGAGCACGCTGGCCAGGATCACGCTGCCCGCCGTCGGGGCTTCCACGTGGGCATCCGGGAGCCAGGTGTGGAAGGGGAACATCGGCACCTTGACGGCGAAGGCGGCGAAGAAGGCCAGGAAGATCCAGGACTGCAGGGCCGAGGGATACTCCACCCCGCTCAGCAAGAGAATATCGAAGGTCTGGCCGCCGTGAAAAAACAACGCCAGGATGGCCACGAGGAGCAGGACGCTGCCGGTCAGCGTATAGAGGAAAAATTTCATGGCCGCATAGAGCCGGTTCGGTCCTCCCCAGACTCCGATGAGCAGATACATGGGGATCAACATGGCTTCCCAGAAAACATAGAACAGGACGAAATCCAGGGCCACGAAAACGCCGATCATGGCGGTCTCCATGAGGAGCAGCGCCGCCAGGAAGGATTTCACGCGGGTCTGGATGGCGGTCCAGGACACGAGCACGCAGAAGGGCATGAGGAACGTGGTCAGGAGAACCAACGGGAGGCTGATGCCGTCGATGCCGACGCTGTAGTTGATGGACGGAGCGGTGATCCAGGCAACCTGCTCGGCAAACTGCATGCGCGGCGTGGAGGGGTCGAAGAAGATCCAGAGGGGGAACGAGAGAGCCAATTCAGCCAACGTGAGTCCCAAGGCGGCCCAGCGGACGGCCGTTTCTTTCACGAAGAACAGCAGCAAGGCGCCGACCAGCGGCAGAAAGACGACCGCGGTCAACCACGGGAACCCGCTGCTGTTCATGCTCACATCACTCATGCTTCGCTCCAGGCGAGAGGCGATGGGCTATGGGCGAGAGGGAAGATCCAAAAGAAGATGTTCTGAATTGTCTTCCCCATAGCCCTTTGCCTCTAGCCCATTGCCCTTGCTCAAAACAGCAAATACGCACTCAAAATCAGGACGGCTCCGAGGGCCATGCCCAGTGCATAGTGTTGGGTCTGGCCGCTCTGAGTCAAGCGCAGCAGCCACCCGCACCAGGCAATGCCGCGAGCCACGCCGTTGACGGCTCCGTCGATCACGGCTACGTCCACCGAGGTCCAGAGACGGTCGGCCAGGCGGAGCGTCGGACGGATCAGCGCCCGGTCGTAGACTTCATCCACATACCACTTGTTGAGCGACAGACGGTATATCTTCTGCCATCGTTGGGCGAGTCGGTCCGGCAGTCCAGGCGAAGCCACGTAACAATAATAAGCTGTGGCGATCCCGCCCAGTCCCATCAAGGTTGCGATCACCATGATGGCGGCGCCTCCTTCATGGTGGCCTTCGGCCCAGGCTGGGCCGGCCAGTACCGGGGCCAAAAACTCCGGGATGCCCAGGTAGCCGGTGGCGATGGCGAGCATGGCCAGGATCAGCAAGGGGACCGTCATGGTCTTGGAAGGCTCGTGCACGTGTCCCGCATGGTGCGGATCGACATGGGATGGACCCCAGAAGGTCACGAAGACCAGGCGGAAGCTGTAAAACGCGGTCAGCAGGGCGGTCAGGAGGCCGGCCACGGTCAAGGTCTTGCCGAGGCTGCCCGCAGACCAGGCCGAGACCAGTATCTCGTCCTTGCTGAAAAACCCGGACGTCAGGGGGAACCCGGCCAGGGCCAACGAGCCGATCACGAAGGTCCAGTAGGTGACCGGCAGCGTGTCCTTGAGCCCGCCCATGCGTCTCATGTCCTGTTCGTGGTGCAAAGCGATGATCACCGATCCGCAGCCCAGGAACAGCAACGCCTTGAACGCCCCGTGCGTGAGCAGGTGGTACATGCCGGCCGTGTAAGCGCCCAGCCCGCAGGCCATGACCATGTAGCCAAGCTGGCTGACGGTCGAATAGGCCACGACGCGTTTGATGTCGGTCTGGGTCAGGGCGATCGTGGCGCCGAGGATCATCGTCACGGCGCCGGTTACGGCCACCACGTCCATGGCCGTCGGCGATAGGTTGTAGAGCGGCGCCAGTCTTGCCACCATGAAGACCCCGGCGGTGACCATGGTGGCGGCATGGATCAGGGCGGAAATCGGCGTCGGGCCCTCCATCGCATCCGGCAGCCAGACGTGCAACGGGACCTGTGCGGATTTGCCGATTGCGCCTACGAACAGCAGGAGGCAGATCAGGGTCAGCGTTGAAACGTGCCACTGTCCTCCGAAGGGTTGCAGGAGATTGATCGTATCGGTCGTCAGGTCGGCCGCTTGGGCGAACACGTGCCGATACTCCAGCGACCCGAAACTCACGAGTACCAGCAGCAGGCCGAGCAGAAACCCGAAGTCTCCCACCCGGTTGACGACGAAGGCTTTGGTAGCGGCATCGCAGGCCGACTTCCGCTCGTACCAGTGGCCGATCAGCAGGTAGGAGCAGAGCCCGACCGCTTCCCAGAACACGAACAACTGCAGGAAGTTGTCCGCCATCACCAGCATCAGCATCGAAAACGTGAAGAGGGCGATGTAGGCGAAGAACCGTGCGTAGCCGCGTTCGCCCTTCATGTAGCCGATCGTGTAGACGTGGACGAGCGAGCTGACCGTCGTGACACAGCATAGGTCTATTGGATCACTGTTGTCCGTCTTGGCATACCAGGGCTCCTCGCTTCCGCGCCTCTCGGAGCGACCCTTCCGGGCTCTGCCGAGCGGAAGCCTTCGGAAATTCCTTCGTGGACTCAGTCAGTTTCCGCTTTCCTTCTCGGCAGAGCCTCGGTGGGTGCCTCGCTCTTCCGGCGAAGTACGCTCCGAGCCCTGGTATGCCGAAGTAGCATCATGAGTTAGAACTTACCCGCCGTGCTTCCCAAATCGAAAGTGCAAGAAAAGCAATGCCAGCCACTGCGGTGAGTGCAACCATTTCGAGTAGGACTGTGACAAAGTCAACTTCAACGGGCCACACTCCACGCGTCGGACGTGACCAAAGAAACTCATAGCCTATGTATGTTCGGTGTGTTGAGCCATATCCGTCAGAAATAGAGCTGATTGTGAGGTGCCAAGGAACATAAATTGAGGCAGTCAAAGCTCCAATAGCGTATGTGAGCAAGATAACCTTATGCCATGGAAGCCAAAGACGTACACGCAACATATATTCCCATAGAAAGCAGTTGCCGACCATGCTTGCTTGACTGCAACAGGGAATGCTTATCCCTCAAACATCATATTCTCAGGGCCAAATCTAGTTTGTTCGAACACGATAGTAAAGAATGATATGGCTGCATTGCTCGAAGCTGTGCAAAATTCTTGATCCACGTAGAGCCTGCCCTTGGATACGGAGTGGTCTGAAAGTGTGAGTCCAATGCCAGAGGCTACTTTCCTTTCCAGAAATTCTTTGTCTCTTGAAACTTGTACGCATCCGTCTGCATGTACGATACAGTTGCGGACTTTTTCGAGAATCTTTAATTGTTCCCAGGCCGGCACACTTTCAAAATCAATACCGCAAGATTTCGAGAGGAATGACTTGCATCGCTCGAAAGGCGTTTTTTTCCTTGAAACCGGTTCTTCTGGAAGGTTACGACGTTTCCTAACTTCCTTACAAAGAGCGGTAAGGTCGGTTTCTACAACCGAGTAAAGGAAAATAAGAAAGGAGTACCTTAAGCATCGTGGGAATATTTCATTGAATGTTATCTGGAAGGCATATCGATGAGAGTCGAATTCGTCAGAGCCCGCATGGTCAGCTACTAGCATGGATTCTTTCGCCTGGCGAAGCAAGCCAAGTTGCTGATCCATGGCCGCACAGTACTGTTGGATCGTTCTCAGAGTGGCCATGATCTCCGCTCTGAAAAAATCTACGTGAATCCGCATGCCTATTACCACTTTAAAAGTTGGAACTCGTCCACGTTGATGCTGGACTTGCTCCGGTAGAGTGCGATGATGATGGCCAGCCCGACCGCCACCTCGGCGGCGGCCACGGTGAGCGTGAAAAAGACGAAGACCTGGCCGGCGACATTCTGGAAATACTGCGAAAAGGCGACGAAGTTGATGTTGGTGGCGTTCAGCATCAACTCGACCGATAACAAGATGATGATGATGTTGCGCCGGATCAGGACCCCGACCAGCCCCGTGACGAACACGATGGCGCTCAGGATGACGTAGTAGGACAAGGGAATCATAATTTAAATTTTCAATTTTGAATGATGAATTGAATTCACCATTAACAATTCAAAATTTACAATTCGTGCTCGCCGAGGTTTTTCTTTGCGAGCACGATGGCGCCGATCATCGCCACCAGCAAGATCAACGAGGCGACTTCGAAAGGGAACAGGTAGGTCGAGTACAGGACCTCCCCGATCGTTTCGGTGTTCCCGGTTGCCTGGTCGGCCTGTCCGGCGCCGCCCGGCGTCGGCAGCGGTTCCGAAGAGAAGCCGCGGAGGATCGCCAGCATCAGCACCTCGGTCAGGATGGTCACGCCCAGAAGCGCCGCCAGCGGGAACTGGGCATGGTAGCGTTCCTCGCGCTTCACGTTCAGCAACATCACCACGAACAGGTACAGGACCAGGATGGCGCCGGCGTAGACGATGATCTGGACGGCGGCCAGGAATTCGGCGTGGAGGGTGACGTAGAGCCCCGCCACGTGGAAGAACATGATCAGCAGGGAGATGGCGCTGTAGATGGGGTTCCGAAGCGCCACCACCAAGACGGAGGTCAGGACGATCACCCCGGAGAAGTAGAAGAAGAACGCTAGTGCCACAGTGTGGGACCCTCTTGCCCTGCTTGCGTGTCAGTTGACGATGACCGGTCTTCGCCCGTACTCCAATCCCCAGGGCGCGGAGGATCGCGTTACGTGTGCTTCGGCGGCAAATGCTTGAATGCGACGTTGAAGAACGCCACGTTGGGATGCTGCAATTCCAGCCGTTTCTCCCGCACCGGGAAGGAGCGATCCCCGATCGCCAGGAGTTGCTGCTTGTTCAGCTGAAGCATCCGCTTGTCGTACACGGCCCACTCGTACTCGCGGGTCATGCCCAGCGCGTCCACCGGACAGGCATCCACGCAAAGCCCGCAGAACAGGCAGCGGGTCATGTCCATGTAATATTCCTTGGCGTACCGCTTGGTAGGCTCGCCGGGCACCTCCGCGCTGACCACCTTGATCACCCGGGACGGGCAGGCCGCCTCGCAGAGGTCGCAGCCGACGCACTTTTCCGTTCCGTCGTCGTAGCGCAGCAGCGAGAGCATGCCGCGATAGCTGTCCGGCAGCGTCCGTTTCTCGTGCGGGTACTGCAGCGTGATCGGCTTGTAGCGCACCAGGTGCATGAGCGTGGCCTTCATGCCG
>JACQCB010000130.1 GCA_016201805.1 Nitrospirota bacterium
CAACTCAAGCGAATGAAGCCAGGCTTCCCTCGCCTCCGGAACGAGATTCTGCTGCAGATAGACCTCTCCGAGATGCTCGAAGATGACCGGATCATCCTTGACGAGGGACGCCGCCCGTTTCATTTCCGTCAACGCCTCGTCGAGCCGCCCCATCTTGAAGAAGGCCCAGCCCAGGCTGTCCACATAGTACCCGTTGTTGGGTTTCAAGATCACCGCCCGCTGGATGAGCGACACGGCTTCCTCGATCTTGATTCCGCGCTCGGTATAGCTATAGCCCAGATAATTGAGCGCGTCGGCATGCTGCGGGTCCAGCCGGAGCGCGGTCTCCATGGCTTTCACCACTTCATCGAACCGGTTCAGCTTGTCATAGGCCGTGCCGAGGTTGAAATGGAGGTCCGGGTTCCCGGGGTTCAACCGAATCCCCTCTTCGAACGCCTGCGTCGCCTTGGCAAACTGCTCGGCTTGCAGGTGGGCAAGCCCCAACAGCAGATGTCCCTCCGGCTGTTTCGGATTCAGTTTCACCGCCTCGGCGAAGTGGGCGATCGCGTCAGGGTAGTGCTTCAACCGGTATTGCAGAAACCCGAGGTGCATGTGACCGTCCACATAGGCAGGCTGCAATCTCAGGTTCTGCTCGTAGGCCTTGATCGCGTTGCCGTAATCCTTCTGTTCCTCGTACATGAGAGCCAGGTAGTCCCTCACTTTGAGCTCCGCCGGTCTCACCGCTAGGATTTTGGTCAATTGAGCGATGGCCTTGGGATAATCTTTGATCTCGCCGTAGATCAATCCGATACGCAACTGTGCGTCCAGATCGTCGGGGTCCCGGCTCAGCACGTCGTTCAACTCCGCAAGCGCCTCGCGGTACAACTTGTCGTTGAGGTAGAGCCGGACGATGTGCTGCCGGACTTCCTTGCTGTGCGGATTGACGACCTGCAGATACCTGCGATACACGGCCACGGCCTGCTCCCGCTGCCGCTGGGACTCATACACTCCCGCAAGCGCGATGTAGGCCGGTTCGAACGCGGGATTGGTCGAGATCGCCCGCTCGAAGCTGGCCGCCGCCCGGTCGAATTGCTTCGCCTCGACCGCGATGCGGCCCAGATAGTAGTGGCCCACCGGTGAATCTTTGGCCTTCTCGATCCCCTGCTGGAATACCTGTTCCGCCTCTTCGAGACGCTTCAAGTTGACCAGCAGAACCCCTTTGGAGAAATAGGATTCGTTGTGTTCCGGGTTCTGCGCGATCGCCCGATCGTACAAGGCCAAGGCCTTGTCGGCTTCTCCCGCTCCGGCATAGATGCCCGCGATCAGCGCCAGCGTCGGCGCCTCGCGCACCTCCGACTCGGCAACCCGATCGGCAAACCGGACCGCCGTCGCGATGTCTCCCAGCGAGAAATACAGCGCGGCCAGGCGCGTCTTGAGGAAAACCGAGGCGGGATCGCCACGGAGAGCGAGCAGGTACTCCCGAATCGCCAGGTCGGCATCCTGGGCCTGCTCGGCCCGATATCCGAGAAGAAAATGGTAATAGGCGCGGGGATCGGTGGGGGCGGGGGTGGGCTGGATCGCCGGTGAGCCGGCATGAGCCGAGGGGTCCGGCGACCGGTCCCGCGACGCACTGGGCCCGGTGCCCGCTTGCGGGACGGTGGCGCAGGACACCACGATCAATGGAATCGCCGCCAGGCTCAACACCACCCGGGCCCACCGCAATGGCGCTGCCTCACGTCCGCGGCTGGGGTTCGTTCTCATCTGACTCCGCCACTGCTGGCTCCGCTACCGGATAATCGGTGGAAATGGGAGAGGATGGTCCGTCGCTTGGATGAAATTATACGGGGTCACTGGAGGGGTGTCAAACGGCCTCAGGATTGTTCGCGATCGGAAAAATCCCCGAACTTGGCGTACCGGTCGAGGAAGGTCAGCTTGACGTCGCCGGTCGGTCCGTTGCGATGCTTCTTCACCATGATCTGGGCAATCCCTTTTTCTTCGGAATCGGAATTATAGACTTCGTCCCGGTAGATGAACATCACGACGTCGGCATCCTGCTCGATCGCTCCGCTTTCCCGCAGATCGGCCAGCATGGGGATCGGCGGCTTGCGGGCTTCCACGGCCCGGCTCAACTGGGAAAGCGCCACGATGGGCACTTGCAGCTCCTTGGCCAAGGCCTTCAAGGATCGAGAGATGTCCGAGATTTCCTGCTGACGCGACTCGGCGTCGCTGCGGCCTTGCATGAGCTGGAGATAATCCACGATCAACAAGTCAAGTCCGCCGCTTTCCGCTTTGAGCCGCCGGGCCTTCCCGCGCATCTGCTGCACGGTCAGCCCGCCCGTGTCGTCGATGAAAATCGACGCCTGCTCGAGCCGCCCGGCCGCCTCCGCCAGCCGCCACCAATCTTCTTTCTGGAGCTTCCCGATCCGCAGGGCATGGGAATCCACCGAGGCTTCCGAACTCAGCATGCGCAGCACGAGTTGCTCCTTGGACATTTCCAGGCTGAAAATCCCGACCTTTTGCTGGTGCTTGATGGCCGCATTCTGCGCCATGCCGAGGGCCAGACTCGTCTTGCCCATGCTGGGCCGCCCGGCAATCACCACCAGATCGGAGGCCTGCAAGCCGGCGGTCAGCTCGTCGAGGTCTTCGAACCCGGTCGGCACACCGGTGACGCTCTTGCCCCGCTTGTGAAGCGCATCGACGAGGTCCAGGCTTTCTTTGATGATGTCCTTGAGACGGGTGAACGACCGGCCGAGCTTGCCCTGCGCCAGACTGAAGACGGACCGCTCCGCAAAATCGATCAGTTCGTCCACCTGCGAGGTGCCGTCATAGCCGCGAGAAATCACTTCGGTGGAGGTGGTGATCAATCCGCGGAGGAGCGCTTTGTCGCGCACGATCTTGCAATGGTACTTGATGCTGGCCGCAGTCGGAACCACCTGGACCAGCTCCGCCAGGTAGGCCGCCCCGCCGATCGACTCCAGATCGCCCTTGGTCTTCAGATGCTCCGTCAGCGTGATCTGATCGATGACCTCCCCATGCTCCGAGAGGTCCAGCATGGCCTGGTAAATCCTGCGATGGGCCGTGCGGTAGAAATCCTCCTCGGTCAAGGCTTCCATGGCCTTGGCCATCGACGCATTGTCGAGCAGGATCGCGCCTAACACCGATTGCTCCGCTTCAAGATTTTGCGGGGGGAGCCTGGGCGCTGAAGAATCGGAGAGGCTCATGACACCATCACATCTTGCACGCCTTGCTTCAATGGGTCATGGAACGCATGCGGGAACGCGGCGGCCGGCAGGCCGCCGCTCGTCACCGCTTCAAGAGCGTAGCGGGCAGCGCCTGAATCTTGACCGTCTTGCGCCGCGACATCGACGGACCCGTCACGAGCAGCGCGTCGCCGGCCGCCAGCGCCGGAGTCCCCAGGATCACCACCGACGCAGTCGCCAGCCGGCGCCCTTCGTCGACCGTGGACTGGATCGCCTCCGAATCGGTCCCGCGCAGGCTCCCCTGGAGGACCCGGAGCCCCGCCTTTCGCAAGAGCCGCGCCACCTGAAAGAGTTGGCCGCAGCGTCGGGCCGGGGCCGCCACCAACACGTCTGTTGCCGCGCGGGAAGCCCCCTCGCCGGCTCGTTCCATCGCCTGAAAAAGACGTCCCACATCGAAGGCGAAACCCGTGGAAGGAAGGTCCCGGCCGAACCGACCGATCAGGTTGTTGTACCGTCCCCCGCCGCCCAATTCGCACCCCACCCCGTCGGCGAAGACATCGAACACCACACCATCGTAATAGTCAAACCCTCGGAACTCCCCCAGGTCCAACAGGAGATAGTCTTTCAGCCCGGCCTCCACCAGCAACCGGTAGACCTGAGTCAGCCGGTCCAGCGTCGCATGCAACCGGCGATCGTGACCGGCCAGCACACGTCCCCGCCGGAGGACATCCTCGCGTCCGTAGAGATCCGGCGCTTCCAAAATACCCCGGGCCGCCCTTTTAGGAACCCGTTCCTGAGCCAGAATGTCCTCGAGGTGCGGCAGGTCCTTGCGTGCCGCGGCCTGCTCGGCCCGCTTGCGCCCCTCCGGACTCATGCCGGTCCTGGACAGGAGCGCCTTAAAGAACCCGACGTGCCCCAGCGAGATCGTGAACGCCGTCAACCCCAGTTGCGTCAGACAGTCGATCATCAACGCGATGATCTCGCCATCCATCGCCACGTCGTCCACCCCGATGAGCTCGGCCCCCACCTGAAAAACCTCGCGTTCGCGCCCCGCATGTTCCGGTTCGTACCGAAACACGGTGGTGCGGTAGGACAAGCGGAGCGGCAGGCAGGAGCCCGCCATGCCCATCGCGACGATACGGGCGATCTGCGCGGTCACGTCCGGCCGCAGCAAGAGGATCCGGCCGGTGGTGCGATCCGCGAACTGATAGCACTGTTCGAGCACCGCCGGCTCCAACCCCGCCGAGAGGACGTCCAAATACTCGAAGGTGGACGGGATGATCTCCTGATAACCCCAGCGGCCCAATGAGGCCAGCAGCGTCTCTTCCAGACGGCGGACCCGTTGGGCCGCGTCGGGCAGGATCGTGGACATCCCGATAGGAATCAACGACCGGTCGTGAGCATGCACCGCCGGCGCCGGCAGGCGGACGACCTCGGACGCACGCGTGGATGATGAGGGGCGGGACATAGAAGAAGCAATTGACGATCGACTCATGGGTTCATCGACGACTGAAAAGAATCGCTCCGACAATCACCCGATGAGTCAATGCCGCAATGAACCAATTTGTGTCAGAGGCCTTTTGAGAGATCCACCAGTTTGACGGAGAGAATGTTGTCCCCCCGCTTGATCGTCTCAAGAACCCCCGCCGGCAAGGGCGCATCCAGCCCGATGATCAGCAGGGCGTTGCCGCCGCGCTCTTCGCGGGAGCACTGCATCCGCGCGATGTTGACGTTGTGCGCGCCGAGGGCCGAGGCGACCGCACCGATGACGCCGGGCCGGTCCACGTTGAGGATCAGCAACATCTGACCCTCGGGCGTCACCTCGACCTGGAAGTCGTCGATCTCGATGATGCGCGGATCCTTGCGGTGATAGAGGGTGCCGGCCAGCCGGTGGGTCTTCTTCCCGGCTTCCACCCGCACCCGAATCACGCTGGTGAAATCCCCGGCGTCGCTGCTCTTGACCTCTTTGACTTCGATCCCCCGCTCCTTGGCGATCACCGGCGCGTTGACGAAGTTGACGGCATCCTCCAGAATCGGCGTCAACAGTCCCTTGAGGACCGCGATCGTCAACGGGGCCACCGACAAGCTGGCCACATCGCCGTTGTATTCCACCGTCACCCGCTCCAAGCCCCCTTCGTAGACCTGAGCTTGCAACAGGCCGATTTTCTCCGCCAGGGCCAGGTACGGCTGCAACCTGGGAAGCAATTCGGGCGGTACGGAGGGAATGTTAACCGCGCCCCGCGCGATCCCCTTGGTGAAATAGTCCACGATCTGCTCGGCGATCCCGATCGCCACGTTTTCCTGCGCTTCTCCGGTGGACGCGCCGATGTGGGGCGTGCAGATGAAATTGTCGAGGGTGAGCAACGGGTGG
>JACQCB010000131.1 GCA_016201805.1 Nitrospirota bacterium
CAAGGACGCCAATACGGATGCCCAGCGGGGCAAGAAAACCTATCCCACCTTCTACGGCGTCGAGGGCGCGCGAGCCCTTGCAGACCAGTGCGTCGCCCGCGCCATTGGCCACCTGGAGTCGTTCGACGCCAAGGCGGACCCCCTGCGGGAAATCGCCCGCTACATCGTCGCGCGAAAAAGCTAGCGCGCGCAGGCTATAGGCTATGGGTTACAAGAGCAGTTTCTACTTTCTTTCCCATTGCCCATTGCCCATCACCCATTGCCCGCTTTTATGAAAGCTCTCGTCACCGGCGCGACAGGATTCGTGGGGGCGGCCGTCGCCCGCGCGCTGCTCGATACCGGGACGGAGGTGCGCGTCATCACCAGGCCTGGCAGCGACCTCCGCAACCTTGCGGGGCTCGCCGTCGAACGGGTCCACGGAGACCTGCGGGACCGAGCCTCTCTCCGCCGCGCACTCGCAGGCTGCCGGCAGCTCTACCACGTGGCGGCTCATTACGCCCTCTGGGCCAAGGATCCCTCGGTCTTCTACGACGTCAACGTCACGGGCACCCGCACCCTGCTGGAAACCGCGCGTGAGGTCGGGACCGAGCGCATCGTCTATACCAGCACGATCGGGGCGATCGGCCTCCCCGAAGGCGGCGGCCTCGGCACGGAAGAGACCCCGGTGTCATTGACCCAGATGGCGGGGGACTACAAGCGCTCCAAGTACCTGGCGGAGCAGGAGGTCCTGACGCTGGCTCAGGCCGGTCTGCCGGTGGTCATCGTGAACCCCTCGGCCCCGGTCGGCGAGCGGGACATCAAGCCGACTCCGACCGGCCAGATGATCGTGGATTTCATGAAAGGCCGCATGCCGGCGTATATCGAAACCGGCATGAACCTGATCGACGTGGAGGACGTGGCGGTGGGCCACATCCACGCCATGGAGCGGGGGCGCATCGGCGAACGCTATATCCTGGGGAACAAAAACTTGATGCTGAAGGAAATCTTCGAGATCCTCAGCCGCCTGACCGGCATCCCGGCGCCGACGATCAAGCTACCCCGGCTGGCCATACTCCCCCTCGCCTACGCAAATCAATGGATCGCCGATCACCTCACCCACCGGCCGCCCCGCATCCCGTTGGAAGGGGTCAAGATGGCCAAGTACCGGATGCACTACGATTGCAGCAAGGCGGCGAGGGAACTGGGGCCGCCGCAGATTCCGGTGGAAGTCGCCCTGGAGAAAGCCGTGCGCTGGTTCCGCAACCACGGCTATGCGTAGGCAAGAGCGATGGGGCTATGAGAACGCAGACTCGATATCGCGGTCCAGGGTAAAGACGATCATGCGCTCGCCGATCTGGGTATCGATGTCGGTAAAGAGGCCGGTCGTTTTCGTGCCGGTGATGTCGCCGATCTGCTGACTGAGCTTCTCGCGCCCCTGCGCAATCAGGTTCTGCCGCAGCCGCCGAACCATCTCGACCCCTTCCGCCGTCTTGGCCAGTTGCCGTTCGGCCGGCGTCAGCACTCCCTTCAGGCGCACCAGCACGATGTCTTTGATGATGAAGGCCCGGACGTCTTCCGGCCCCCGACCCATGAATTCCTGCTCGAATTTGATGATGGCGTTGCGGATGGCGCTCTCCGCCTCACCTTTCGTCTGCACGCTTTTCACCGGCCTTCATGTCTCATGGCACGACCCGAAAGACCTACCGATGCTGAACCGAATGGCACGTTGTGCATTTCAGCGCGCTATGGTATGACACCTGCTCAAGGAATTGCAAACGATGGGGCCGCCGTCCTGTCACGCCAGACGGGCGGACCCATGCGCGATAGGTTTCAACGATTGTGGCATGTAGGGTAGCCGGCTCTTCGCCGTAAGAGGCCGGATACAGTACGAGCCAGCCGGACGCTCTTTGCAAAACAGGGAGTGTCGGCTGGCTTTTTTTATGCCATGACTCGCAGGCTGTCCGTTGGCTGATTCCGCGCCCACGGATCGGCCTGATCGTACGAGGAACCAGATGAGTTTTGCCCAGTCCCTTACCGCACACTTCCCCCACGCCTTGCCCGCCGAGCTGTTCGTCAGACGCACCTATGAAGCGCTCTGGCGCCTGGGATTTGTCAAAGCCAACACCTTCGTCGGTATCGGCCTGTGCCGGGACGAGCTGACGCGCCCGCTGGCCGAGGAGATCGAAAAGACGTGGGGACAGGCCTTCAACTTCTCCGGCCTGGCCGGCATGCTGTACCTCGGAAAAGCCGGCTTCACCGCGTCGCTGCACCATGCGGCGCCGGACGAAGAAGGCTCCACGCGACATGTGTATTTCGCGCTCCCTCACATCGGCATCATGTCCGACGGCCAGGTCGGATTGTGCAATCGGCCCGGTCAGCCCAAGCCCTCCCCTGCCTGCGGAGCCCTCGTGGCATTCCTGAACGAACTGACCACCGGCTCGATACGGGTGAATCTGGACATGGACGATATCGAACTCAGTTTGTTGAAGCAACGGTTGATCCCCAAGCTTCAATACGGACAAGTCCCTGAACTGGTCGCCCTGACGAAGATCACGCAAACCGCCATCCGGGAGGACCTGGAACAGTTGATCCTCTTGACCCTGGGCCCTTCGCACAACCACTACGCCGTCCTCTCCGGCATCCAGATTCACGGCCCGCAGCAACAGACCTTCGTATGGCCATGCGAGACCTACGCCGTGGTGGACGGCGTGCGCCACCCGGTTACGTTGCCCTCTCCGTCCCCTGCCGAACTCGGCATCGGCTAGTCCGTCGGCATCCGGCGACCGTGGACGTCTTGGCCCTCCTGCTTCGAACGGCCCTGCCACGCTGAACCTTGACTCTTTCCTGATTGATGGCCTACCTTACACCCTGTCGTTCGGTTCCTAGGGGACCGAGCAACCGTCCGGCCTGTTTATGGAACTTCTCCTAGCTGTGCCAGGGAGGGGCGAAACATAGTGGAGTCGGCCGTCCTTCTCTTCCACACTTTCCTCCTGCGCCCCTATGTGTTCGTGTTTCTCCTGGCCTTCCTCTTCTGTGCCCAACGGCTCCTGGGATGGCGGCGCACGGGGTTGTTTTTTCTCGTCACCTGGTTCACGGCCTTCGCCTGCGAAGCCTCCTCGATCCGGACCGGCATCCCCTTCGGCTGGTACTTTTACACCAACTCGACGATGGACCGGGAACTGTTCATCTTCGGCGTCCCGTTCTTCGATTCCCTCTCGTTTTCCTTTTTGCTTTATGCCAGCTACTGCCTGGCCCTGTTCTACCTGCTGCCGGCCCGAGACAACCCTGAGGCCAAGGCCGTCAACCTGTTCCAACGGAACACCTGGCCGGCCCTCCTGTTCACCAGCCGCGTGCGCACCTCCTGGCCGGTGCTCAAGCTCACCGTGCTGTTCTTCACCTTCATCGACATCATCATCGACCCGCTCGCGCTCCGAGGCGAACGGTGGTTTCTCGGAAAGATTTATTATTACCCCGACCCCGGCGTGTACTACGGCGTCCCCCTCGCCAATTTTGCCGGCTGGGCCGTGGTGGGACTGATCGCGCTGTCGGGTTATTTCGTGGTGGACCGACGCCTGTCGCCGGCCTCCACCCACAGGGAGGGCGCCGACACAGCGATGACCGGCAACGTACTCTTGGGCGTGGGCCTCTACTATGGCGTGTTGGCCTTCAACCTGGGCGTCACCTTCTGGATCGGCGAAGCCCAACTCGGCATGACCGGCTTGCTGATTTTTCTCCCCCTCAGCGCCTTGCTCTTCTTGCGTCTGCTGAACCGTCTCCCCGCGCCAAACCACATTCCGACCCGCATTCCCGAGGCGCAGGACAGACCATGACCCCGGTTCTCCGCAACTGCGTGAACCTGCTGCGCGCGTTCCGTACAGCCTCGCTGGTCTGTGCCTGGAGCCTCGTGATGCTGTCCGGGTGGAGTTGGGCTGTCCCGACGGAGGACGCCGCGTTCACGGCACAGGAGTTCGCCTTCGCCGGACCGGACCGGATCGCCGAGGGATGGCGCTCCATACGCCTGACCAACCAGGGACGGGATCTGCATCAGATTCAGTTCTTGAAGTTGCCCGAGAACAAGACCGCCGAGGATTTCCGCGCCGCGATCAAGGCCGACTGGTCGAAGATGCCGTCCTGGGTTCAACGCGCCGGCGGCGTGAACAGCGTGACGCCGGGACGGGACGCCGTGGCGGTCATCCGCCTGGAACCGGGCGACTATGTCGTAATCTGCGGCATCCCCGATGTCCGGGGAAAGCCGCATGTCGTGCACGGCATGATGCGTCCTCTGCGCGTCACGCCATCCGTCGAGTCTGCAAACAGCCCCCCCGCAGCGGACGTTATCCTCACCGCGCGAGATTTCTCCTTTGCGATGGACCGGGTTCTGAAGGCCGGCCCCCAGACGGTCCGGCTGCGGAACGAGGGCCGCCAGGCTCACGAGGTTGTCTTCGTACACCTCACGCCGGGGGCGTCGGTCGAAGATTTCCTGGATGCGTTTATGCCAGGCAGCCCGAACAATCAAGCCGGCCTGCCCCTTGGCGGTCTGGTCGGCATCGACCCAGGTCGGGACGGCTTCTTTCTCGTCGATCTGAAGCCAGGCCGATACGGGCTCCTCTGCTTTCTCCCCGACCCGGTCACGCGAGCCCCGCATTTTGCGAACGGCATGCTCCTGACCGTGGACGTGCGCTGACCGGAAGCCGCCATGATGACCTATGCCCAATTGATGACGCTGGTCAATGGCTACGCCGAGTCCAAGACCTTGCTGGTCGCCAACGAACTCGGTGTGTTCACCGCGATCGGAGCGGGGTGGCGGAGGGCCGAGGAGGTGGCCGCAGGATGCCGCGCGAACCGAGAAGGGGTTCGCCTGCTCCTGAACGCCCTGGTCGGGCTTGGGCTGCTGACGCTCCGACGAGGCCGCTACGGGAATACCCCGCTAGGCCGGCAATATTTGGATGGGCACAGTCCCACGGCCATCACCAATCTGCTCTGGCTGCTGAACCATCATTGGTCGGACTGGACGGGCCTGGCCGCGACCGTCAAGACCGGGCGGCGAGGGTGGGCGGCGCTGACGACCACGGCCGCGTTTCGCCGCCGCTTTGCTCTGGCCATGCACGAGCGCAGCCACGTCCTGGCGCCCCTGACGGTCGCGGCAATGCGTCCCCCGCGAAACGCCAGGCGGTTTCTGGACATCGCCGGAGGGCCGGGCTCCTATGCGATCGCGCTGGCCGAGCGGTATCCCCGCCTGGCCGGCATGGTCGTCGATCAGCACGTATCCACCGCGCGGGCCGTGATCCGTCGGCGCAATCTTCAGCGACGCCTGACCCTGCGGCGCGGAGACCTCTTCTCCGTGGACCTCGGAAGCGGGTACGACGCGGCAGTCGCGGCCAACATCCTTCACGATTTCGACGATCAGGAGAACCGGCTCTTGCTGGGACGCATCCGCGCCGCGCTGCGGCCCGGCGGCAAGCTCTTTGTGGTGGAGTTCTTCCTGGACAAGACCCTGACCCAACCCGCCGAGGCAGCCGTGTTTTCGTTGATCATGTACACCTTCACCGCATCCGGTCGAGCCTATGCCTGGAGCGAGGTCGAAGGATGGCTGCGCACGTCGGGGTTCGGCCGCTTTCGCCGACGACGCATCACGGCCGGTATCGGACTGCTGGAAGCCACGGCGGTCTAGCGCGGAGTCCGTTCCTGGTCCATGGCGCGAGGAACAGAACGATCGACTCCTCTTCGACGCCGGGGTGAGAGTGAGTTCTATCCGGAAGGACCTGGGGGACGCCACGAGCTGATCATTTCATGGTAGGCCGTCAGGTGGCGATAGACGGGGATCATGAGCCTCGCCGGGAGCGGCGTCGTGATGATCTCCAGGCTAAAACTGAACGCCCGTTCATAACGCCTGATGCCGAGCACGGTTTGCGCGATCGCCCAGGACAGGTTTTCAATCCATTTGGAGGCCACGAGACGATCCAAGAAGTCGTAGAGCACCGGACGGTGGTGAATCGCCCCGCGAAAGCCTTCCTTGATCTCCTGCAAGAGCGCCTCCTCCTTTGAGGTACGGCTGTAGACCCCCTCCATCGCGTGATTCAAGGAAATGAAATCCTGGATATCGAACCGCACATCCACGTCCGGCGTGTCCGCCTTGTAGGCATCCCAATCCGTGGTGTGGTAGAGCCCGGCCAACCCCTCCAGCAAATCCCGCACGAGCACCTCTTCGTAGGTTTCGAATTCCCTGGAGAAGCGGACCTTCACGAAGGCGCGGCGGTCATAGGTATGGGTGGGGAAATAGTAGGATCGGGATAGCTCGACAAGGCGGCCGGTCGCATCCCGCCTCGGATTTCGGTACTGCCATTCGTCGGGGATGACCAGCCCTTCAGCCGCCAACAGACGGCAGTAACGCGGCATGAACTCTTCAAAGAAGGGGCCGCCCTGCTCGTGCAAGGGCGTAGTCGGCAGGCTGCCGACGGCGAGCGTCAACCTGGCAAAGGGCATCCGCGTATACCCATCGGAGGTGACGACGAAATTGAAGCCCCCCCAGGGCCCGACATCCAACATCGTGCGAATGCCCCGATCGTTCAGGCACTCCTCCGTCTCGCCGGCCGCCTGACGCCACAGATGAAGCAACTTCCCAATATGCACATGGCGGTTCGCAAAGAGGGGCGGCCAGGTCCGAGCCGGCCGCGACCTGGTGCGCGAAAAGAACTTGGCAATCTCCCACGTAGCCGAGTCCGCCAATGTCCCGCTGCGAAGCTTGACCTTGGTATACCCTCCGCAGAGCAGACCAATTTGGGCCCACAGATTGGCCGTCAGGTCGCTGCCGACGACCGTCTGGATGATCGGCTCAATCTCTTCAAGCTCCACAAGACCGACGGAATGAAACATGACTCTCAACGAGGCTCGCAACATGTCCAGAGCTCGATCAAAGTGGGACATCGACGTCTCCTGAGGACGGCGGCCTGCCGATCAGCCCAGCCGGCACGCGTAGGCCGCCGAGGGGCTTGGGGAAAGCATGTAGCGAAACCGCACCGACAAGTCAAATTGAAAAGTCAAAAATGGCCGTGGCCGGGCTGGGCGTAGGACGGGAGCACAACCGGTAACGTCCCAACCCCGCGTTTGACTTGGCGACAAACGGCGAAGTCTGTATACTGCCGACAGACCGCTTCACAAAGAAGGTACGCCCTGACCGCACAAACCAAACGCTGGCTTGGGCTCCTGGCCCTCCTCATCCTCGCGATAGCCGTGCCCGGCGGATGGATCGGGTATCAGATGTTCCGCACCGGATTCAGCGCCAAGGCGGAACCGGGCGCGCTGGAAATCATGATGGCCAGGCAAGTCCGCCATCTGGCCATTCCCCTCTCGCAACGCAATGCCGCCAATCCCATCCCCGACTCTCCGGCTATCCTGCAAGAAGCCCGGCAACACTTCGCCGACCATTGCGCCACCTGCCATGCCAACGACGGGAGCGGCGACACCCCGATCGGCAAAAACGTTTATCCCAAGGCGCCGGACTTGCGCAAAGCCGATACGCAATCCCTGTCGGACGGCGAGTTGTTCTTCGTCATCCATAACGGTATCCGCTTCACCGGCATGCCGGCCTGGGGCAAGAACAAGCCGGAGGAGGATCGGGACAGTTGGAAGCTGGTGCAGTTCATCCGCCATCTGCCCCGGATCACGCCGGAGGAATTGGAAGACATGAAGCGGTACAATCCGAAAACCGAGCGGGAGCGACAGGAAGAAGCCGCCTTCGAGCGGTTCCTCGGCGGCGAGGACGTGTCCACGCCGGCCCCGGCTCATCACCACTGATCGTTTACCGTGAAGGAGACCCCGATGCGACGTATCCTCGGCATCCTGTTCCTGTCGGCCTTGTTTCCGGCCATCCTCTGGGCTCATGGAAGCGGCACCCACGTGATGGGCACCGTGACGGAGATTGCAGCGGACCATGTCGTCGTCCAGACCCCGGAGGACAAGACCGTGACGATTCATACGACGGCCAAGACCGCCTATCGCACGACGAAGGAAGCCAGCACCCGCGATGCCCTCCAAGTCGGGCATCGGATCGTGGCGGAAGTCACGAAAGATGCCGACGGGCTCACGGCCAGTGAGATTCGCTTTTCCTCCGTCCCTCCGAAACCGGGGGCTCATTGATGCGTGGACTCCTGATCCGGTTCGGCGTCACCGGGGTCGCCGTCTTCCTGGCCGGCCAGATCGTGCCCGGCATCACGGTCGAGACTTTCTCCGCCGGAATGGCCGCCGTGATCGTGCTGGCGTTTCTCAACGCCCTCGTCCGCCCCATCCTCTACTTGTTCTCGCTGCCCTTCATCATTTTGTCCTTGGGCCTGTTCATGGTCATCATCAACGCGCTCCTTCTGCACCTGGTGGCCTTCCTCGTGAAGGGATTCATCGTGGACGGGTTCTGGCCCTCGGTCTGGGGCGCGCTGATCATCAGCGTGACCAGCACGATTCTGACCCTGTGGGTCTCCGAGCAGGGCCATGTCGAGATGGTCGTCCGCCGGTCCAAGCCTCCCCGCATCGTCAATTAAATTGAAATGCCTGGACGGCGTTGCTAGAATGCACCGCCGTCGAACGAGCCCTGCCGATACTGGCCTAGGGCTCAGGAACGTAGGAGACCTTGCATGAGAAGCACCAGCACCGCCGAGCCGCTCCGCAGCGACAAACAGACGACGCTCCAACGCACGCTGACGACCGC